>NZ_JBNUPE010000053.1:0-543 GCF_050409585.1 Facklamia sp. P9177 | reverse complement strand
AAACAAGAAATTACACCGGTGTTTCCTTATACACGGCCAAGACGTAAACGGGAGAATAGAAACATTATCTATGACGAATACTATGATTGTTATTTAGATGAAAACGATATGGTCTATCGCTATACAACTACCCATCGAAAAGGCTATCGAGAGTACAAAGCTTCGAGTCACGACCAAAAGAAATATCAAAATAATCGTGTGATTACCCGACATGTCTGGCAAGAAGCCCTTGAAACATGTGAAGATATAAGACATTCAGATGGCATGTGAGAGCTTTATAGAGAACGTAAGGAATCAGTAGAAAGATTATTTGGCACTGCCAAGGAGCATCATGGCTTTCGATAGACGCATTTAATTGGAAAAGCCTTGATGGAATTTAAAGCAGGGCTCACTTTTGCTTGTATGAACATGAGAAAGTTAGCAAATATATTAGAAATGAGGAGCTAGAAAGGCTTCGTTTTTTTATTTATTAAGGAAATTTGGGCAGAAACAAAGACAAACCCTGTATGAGTCATCCTCAAAGAAGGGTTTGTCTTCAGTCTG
>NZ_JBNUPE010000052.1:0-567 GCF_050409585.1 Facklamia sp. P9177 | reverse complement strand
CGTAGTGAATAGCTTATGATGTACTGAAAATATTGTAAAAAGAGTGTTTTAGAACTGTATCACAGCATACAATCAACATCATGTGTAAATTTGTCTCTGTAAAGATGGTCAACGGGGGGCAGCATAATATGACCGAGACACATTATGGTATTAGTCAGTTTACCTAATTTAACCCATGGAACAATCTTTTTTTTTTATCATTCCACATTTGTGGTTGACCCTGGAGGAGGAAATGGCAATCCACACCCGTATTCTTGTCTGGGGAACCTCATGGACAGGGGAGCCTAGTGGGCAAAGCCTGTGGGGCTACAAAGAGTCAGACATAACTAAGACTAAGCATGGTGGTGGTGGTTTAGTTGCTAAGCAATGTCTGACTCTTGCAACTCCTTGGACTATAACCTGTTAGGCTCCTCTGTCCATGGGATTCTCTAGGCAAGAATACTGGAGTGGGTAGCCATTCCCTTCTGCAGGGGATCTTCTTGACTCAGGGATCAAACCCAAGTCTCCTGTGTCTCCTGCATTGGCAGGTGGATTCTTTACCACTAGCGCCACCTGGGAAGCGCCTAG
>NZ_JBNUPE010000051.1:0-583 GCF_050409585.1 Facklamia sp. P9177 | reverse complement strand
CTGTATTGATTTTGAAAGGAATCCAAGGGATTCTCGAGTCTTCTTCAACACCACATTTCAAAAACATCAATTCTTTGGCACTCAGCTTTTTTTACAGTCCAACTCTGACATAAATACATGACTATTGGAAAAACCATAGCTTTTGGAACTTTTTTTACCAAAGTAATGTCTCTGCTTTTTAATATGTTGTCTAGGTTAGTCACAGTTTTTCTTCCAAGGAGCAAGTGTCTTTTATTTTCATGGCTGCAGTCACCATTTGTGGTGATTTTGGAGCCCTTCAAAATAAAGTCTGTCACTGTTTCCATTGTTCCCTCATCTATTTGCCATGAAGTGATGGGACTAGATGCCATGATCTTCATTTTTTGAATGTAAATTTATAATATGGTAACTATATACATAAATGCACACAGGTTAAGTCACTTCAGTCATGTCCAACTCTTTGTGACCCTTTAGACTGTCCATGGGATTCTCCAGGCAAGGATACTGGAGTGGGTTGCCATTCCCTTCTCCGGGGGATCTTTCCGACCCAGAGATCTAATCCAGGTCTCCTGCATTGCATGCAGGCGGATTTTTACATTCTGAG
>NZ_JBNUPE010000050.1:0-588 GCF_050409585.1 Facklamia sp. P9177 | reverse complement strand
TTGACGAATTGTCCAATCAAATGCAACACCGATAGTAAGAAACTAAAAAGTTCTTCTTTAGGTGGTTTATATTTTATACCTTTCCTTGGTCTATTTTTCATTAACTCTAAGTTATAGTGTAAACCATCTTTACTTACTTTTGACAACTCTAGACTTTTAGGATAAAACTCTCTTAAAAGCTCATTGCTGTTTTCATTTGTACCTTTTGCCTAGCACACTAAGGATCATAGAAATATGTCTTACAGCCTAATTCCTCTTCTGTTTGCTCAAATTCTGAACATTCTTCGCCTCTGTCAAATGTTATTGTTTTTACAAGATCTTTTAGCGCATTAATGATTGCCGATGTGACATTTTCCGACTTTCTATTTTCTACTAATATTGCTATGTAATATCTGGATCTTCTTTCTGCCAGTGTTACAAAACAATACTTGCTTTTTCTATGTCTCTCTTTTCGTCTACGAACCTTAATGTTTGAAGAATTGCTTTTTATTTCTCTTGAAATTGTACTAAGAGATCTTCTTAATGTTTTGGCAATTTTTATGATACTCCTTCTTAAATTTAAAATTGATAAATACAAGATCTCTCTTC
>NZ_JBNUPE010000049.1:0-610 GCF_050409585.1 Facklamia sp. P9177 | reverse complement strand
CCTGCGTTGTGAATAGCATGATTCATTCTATAGTGAGGCTGAATGATAACATTCTTTCCTGCTCATTCATGTTCTTTTCTTTCAAAACTCTATAAAAAAGTTTTCTTTTAATAGAGAACTCTTAGCAAAACAGGCACAGTAGTGTACATAGGTCAATATCAATCTCCCAATCCACACCTCCTGCCACCCCCCACCAACTTGGTATCCAAACGTTTGTTCTCCATGTCTGTGTCTCTATTTCTGCTTTGCAAAGAAGTTCATCTATAACATTTTTTTTTGGCTTCCCAGGTGGTGCAGTGGTAAAGAATACACCTGTCAATGCAAGAGATGCAGGAGAAAAGGAACAGGTTCAATCTCCTGGATCAGGAAGATCCCCTGGGGTAGAAAATGGCAACCCACTTCAGTATTCTTGCCTGGAGAATTCCATGGACAGAGGAGCCTGGCAGGCTACAGTGCATGGGATCAGAGAGTCAGACATGACTGAGCACCCGAGCGTGCACACACACACACACACACACACACACACAGCAGCTCCTTCTAACAGACTGTTGGAAAGAAATGGGAGAGCTGGGTGGAGGACTGAAGACCGACATTTTCATATCATGTGTTG
>NZ_JBNUPE010000048.1:0-611 GCF_050409585.1 Facklamia sp. P9177 | reverse complement strand
CAATTATTCTATAGCTTTTCTTTATTTAAACTATTTGTTAATATTTTGTTAACACATAAATGAATTTGGCTCTCATGAAGAGAATAATTTACTCAATGGTGTTAAACTTAAAAGTTGGTTATAGATAATTGAAAATATACTTATCTTAATTCTTTGATATTTTCATCCAACTACAAACAGAAACTTAAAAAATTATAGAAAACACTTGGATGCTGATTTGAGAACTTCTTCTTTTAAAAAATTTATTTATTTATTCATCTTGGCTGCCTCAGGGGTTAGTTGTGGCACATGAGCTTAGTTGCTCTGCAGCATGTGGGATCTTAGTTCCCAGACCAGGGATTGAACATGCGTCCCTTGCATTGCAAGGCAGATTCTCAACCACTAGACCACCAGAAAAGCTGAAATTCTATATTCTTTTGAAGGGTTATGATGTATAACATTGACGTATCAGTCAGTTCAGTCGTTCAATCATATCCAACTCTTTGTGACCCCATGGACTGTAGCACGCCAGGGTTCTGGGTCCATCACCGACTCCCAGAGCTTATTCGAACTCATGTCCATGAAGTTGGTGGTGGCATCCAACCGTCTCATCCTCTATCATCCTCTTCTCC
>NZ_JBNUPE010000047.1:0-673 GCF_050409585.1 Facklamia sp. P9177 | reverse complement strand
TTTTAAAATGAATAGTGTGTTGCTTTCTTTATCTGCTGTTTTTCATCTGTATAAGCACTCTATGTATGCAGAATGAGATATAATAACTACAGAAATAATAACAATGGCTAATGTACCTAGTATTGCTCAAAGCTCTTTATATAATAACTCAATTCTCACAATTTCATTTGTTACTACTATCCCATTTGGAACTCTGAATGCAGGGTTTCAAAGAATAGCACAGAGAGATAAGAAAGCCTTCCTCAGTGATCAATGCAAAGAAATAGAGGAAAACAATAGAATGGGAAAGACTAGAGATCTCTTCAAGAAAATTAGAGATACCAAGGGAACATTTCATGCAAAGATGGGCTCAATAAAGGACAGAAATGGTATGGACCTAACAGAAACAAAAGATATTAAGAAGAGGGGGCAAGAACACACAGAGTTCAGTTCAGTTCAGTCGCTCAGTCATGTCCAACTCTTTGCAACCCCATGAATCGCAGCATGCCAGGCCTCCCTGTCCATCACCAACTCCTGGAGTTCACTCAGACTCACGTCCATTGAGTCAGTGATGCCATCCAGCCATCTCATCCTGGGTCATCCCTTTCTCCTCCTGCCCCCAATCTCTCCCAGCATCACAGTCTTTTCCAATGAGTCAACTCTTCGCATGAGGTGGCCAAAGTACTGGAGTTTC
>NZ_JBNUPE010000046.1:0-703 GCF_050409585.1 Facklamia sp. P9177 | reverse complement strand
GTTACCACTTTTAATAGATCGGACTTCTGTGTTTTTGTGTAGCAAAAAATAGGATTGAAGGAAGAATCTTTCTCCCATCAACCCTATTTATTATAGAGCCTTTATTTATTAAGGAAATCTGGGCAGAAACAAAGACAAATCCTGTATGAGTCATCCTCAAAGAAAGGTTTGTCTTCAGTCTGAGAGCACATAAATTATGTGCTCTTTTGATTGGATAATAATTTTAATTAATGATTAATCGTTAAAGCGTTTAATTCTTTTTAGAATAGGAAGAATTAATAATCCGACTACCATTAATAAAGAAGCGATAGCTTCGATTTGATAATTTTGTTCACCAGTTAATGGTAATTTGGCTTTAGATTCCTCTTTACTAGAATTACTTGGTTGTGATGGTTCGCTAGGATCTTCTGGTTGAGAGGGTTCTGCTGGATCACTTGGACTATTTGGATCTGAAAGTGTTTGTTCAGGTCCGTATTCAATGACTTTGTCGACTTTTTCAACTAAGACATTTCCATCTTCATCCACACGGCCGACAATCCCTTCGGTAACAACAAATTCTTCACCCGATGCAAGGTCTAGGTTTGGACGGCGAATCGTATCAAATGGAAGTTCAGCTGGTCCATATTCAACTACTTGATCAATTTTTTTAACTAAGACATTCCCGTCTTCATCCACACGACCGACAATGCCTTCAGTAACAACT
>NZ_JBNUPE010000045.1:0-704 GCF_050409585.1 Facklamia sp. P9177 | reverse complement strand
AAGAAATAAGCTCTAAAGAAGAAAGTACCAAAGAAAAAAGCTCTAAAAAAGAGAGCTCTAAAGAAGAGAGTACCAAAGAAATAAGTTCTAAAGAAGACATACATAAACAAAAGGATATTGTTGCCACCCTTCAAGATAATGATGATTTCAGTATTTTAGCGGCTGCTTTTGAAAAAACTAATTTAGTTGAAATCTTACAAGAAAACGAACCATATACCCTCTTCGCCCCAACGGATGAAGCTTTTGAGCAATTATTAGAAGAGCTTGATATCACGGAGCAAGAGCTACTAACACAGCCTGATCTTAATAAACTATTAACTTATCACCTGGTGGCTAGTAAAATTTTGGCTGAAGATTTAAAAGACGGAAAATCTGTTGAAACTGTTAATGGAGAAAAAGTGGCCTTCGATTTTTCAGAAGACGAGCCGATGATCAGTGAATCGATGATTACTTCTACCGATTTAGAAGTTTCCAATGGAGTTATTCATATCATTGACACAGTTTTAATTCCTAAAGACTTCGAGTTACAAAAAGTGGATACTAAATAAGCTAGGCAAAGCTTTTCTTACTTTCTATTAACGTCAAAGAGGCTGAATAAATAAAGTTCTATAATAAATAGGGTGGATGGAAGAAAAACACTTCCTTCCACCCTATTTTTTGCTACACAAAAACACAGAAGTCCGATCTATTAAAAGTGGTAACTA
>NZ_JBNUPE010000044.1:0-743 GCF_050409585.1 Facklamia sp. P9177 | reverse complement strand
TATAGCCTAGATACTTAACTTTCGTTATATGTGCTACCTTGCTTTTATTTCGATTCACTTTTAACTTCAGCTTTCCCTCTATAAATGGCAAATTATTTCTTAAGGTTCTTTCTGCACTTCGTTTACTCTTGCAAAATATCATCCAATCCTCTGCTTATCTTACAAATCTATGTCCTCTGTGTTCCAGTTCCTTGTCCAGTTCGTTAAGCATACTATTACTTAGTAGTGGACTTAGATTTCCACCTTGTGGCATTCCTACCTTCGTTTCTTCATATTTTCCCTCGTTTATTACACCTGCGTTCAAGTATTTATGGATTAGCGCTATTACTCTACCATCTTTTATAGTTCTTGATAGTATTTCTATTAGCTTGCTTTGGCACACCGTATCAAAGAACTTTTCCAAGTCCATATCTACCAACTACTTATAGCCTTCATCCACATTCTTCTTGCACGCTTTCAGGGCGTCGTGGGTACTCCTTCTTGGTCGAAAACCATAACTATTTTCGAAGAATTGTTTTTCATAGATTGGGCTTAATACTTGGGGGATCCCTTGTTGTATCAGTCTATCTATTACCGTCGGTATTCCTAACTTTCGGTATTCCCTTTTTGTTTCTTTGGGAATTTCTACCCCTAATACGGGTCGTGGCTTGTATTTGCCCGTTCTTAACTTCTCGAGCAGGCTGTCTTTGTTATCTTTGAGATACGGCATAAGTTCATATACACTCATCTCATCGATTCCGCTA
>NZ_JBNUPE010000043.1:0-870 GCF_050409585.1 Facklamia sp. P9177 | reverse complement strand
AACAAAGACAAACCCTGTATGAGTCATCCTCAAAGAAGGGTTTGTCTTCAGTCTGAGATATTAGGAATCCTAATATTTATTTCTTTTTTAAATTTTATTATGATCTCATATGATCTAGCTTTACCATATATAATAAATGTAATTTTAAATAAATCTGAAGATTTTTATAGTCTTACAATAAGTTTGGAAGCGATTGGCGGGATTATTGGTGGAATTGTTTTAACTTATTTGAGTAAAAGAAGGAAAGACAGTAAGTTTGTTTCAGATATTAAGTATCTATGTATGATATTGTTAATAGCTGGTATTTTTAAAAACATCTATTTTATTTTTGGATGTGCTCTTATAAATGGTTATTTTTTAGTTCAAATAAATGCTAAAGTATTTACGATAATTCAAAAGGAGACGAGTCAGGAATATTTAGGCCGTGTTTTTTCAATTCTATTTATTTTCAGTTCTTTATTAGTATCTCCTTCTAATATTATTTTTGGTAAATTAGTCCCAGTTTTAAGTTGGAATATTTTTATTTTTTGCTCTTTTAGTATTTTTGTGATGTCATATATTGTGAATAAAAACTTTATTAAGGATAATTAACACGAAAATATAATACGCACTATTGACTTCAAAATAAGCTAACAAATCAGTTTTTAATATTTTGTTTTAGTTTTTTATAATTACACAAAGTAATTAAAGTCAAAGTTATTATTAATTTATAAATTGCAAATAGAACTTAGCCACCTAGAACAAAGTAGGCCTCGCTCATGAGAAGTGTGAGTTCAATGATCCATGTAGCTGTTTAATCTTTCTGTGAGGGCTTTATAAGGAGCTGAGCCATGGTAGCCTGATGGGCTGAGCGGTTTATCTGGCGTTTAC
>NZ_JBNUPE010000042.1:0-918 GCF_050409585.1 Facklamia sp. P9177 | reverse complement strand
TGATGTGAACCTCAAAAGTTGGAGTTTGTATTTAAACGGTTAATTGAATGGTATAGATTCGGTATTCAAGCAAAGACATACCGCTCAATTTTTGTTTTATTCTTCTATGATTATAGTGATGAATATATTGATTAATCTTATTCATCAGTTTCTTATAACTTGTCAGTGGTTCTCCATAATAGGCCTTAAATACAGTTTCTGCTCATCGGCTGTCTTGAACGCTGTCACATCAGCGATTAATTTTTGAAGAGGATATTTTGCACTAAAGCGACGATTGAGGGGGTTGGGAGCAATTGTTCCTTTGTAAGAGCTATAGCGACGTGACTTTCGCCAGAATTTTGTACATTTTAAGCCGAGCTTATTCATGATTCGTAAAGCTTTTTAGGGTTAATTTTTTGATGGTGTGTTTTGTATAATTCAGCCGTAATTCATCGATAACCATAGGTTTCATAGAGTTCGTGAAATATTTGTTGAGTCTTTTCTTCTAATTCTGAATCATCAGTAACTTTATTCTTTTGACGAAGTCCGTTTTTATTAAGTTTCTTTACCACTTTGGGCGGCCTTTCTATCGGTCTATTCAGAGCTTTAGAACCCCCTTCAAGATAAACGCCTTTGCAATTAGCTAGCATTGATGGATTCGTAAGGTTAAAGGCGATTGCCGTTTCTTTATAGGAAGCAGCTATTCTTTGCTTAAAGTGTAAAACATTCAGCTTAAAAATCTAAAGAATAATCTGCTTTTCCTTGTATTGCTTTTACCCCATTTGCCCCCTATCTTTTATAATTGTTGACCCAATTCTTGACTAAAGAAGGTGAAGGAATCCCCTATTTTTTGTTAAAGCCTTGTAACCTAATTATCCTTCAAAATACCCTTCAATCACTTTCATTTTCAATTCAGAAGCCTATTTTTAGACATAAAAG
>NZ_JBNUPE010000041.1:0-988 GCF_050409585.1 Facklamia sp. P9177 | reverse complement strand
AACACAGAAGTCCGATCTATTAAAAGTGGTAACTAAAATAGAAAGGACTCTGTGCTATGACTCATGATATACGAAAATTACTCCATATAAAAGACCCTAACGTAAAATTATCTGATAATTGTGGGTGAATTGTAAAATGAACTTAGCCATTTAAAATACAAGAAGAGCCAGTGAGTCTGCTAATCTATGTAGTAACAACACAAACATAGATTAGCAGACTCTACATGGCTCAAACCGAGCAATCGCTCGATTACTCGGACGTTCACCACAGACCATTCATATAAAAGTGAAACGTAGCATGGTTACTCAAAAATGCAAACAATCCGCAAAAGGAAAGACCTTTATCTACTTCTGGGATGTCTATAGTGCTGTTACTGGGCAAACGGCATATGACCACTTGCACGATGAAACGGGTCGACAAGCTAAATGGATTACTAATAAGGACTTCATCGATTGGGTGGATGAAAAGATACTCCATAAGGGGTGGAGCCCTGATGCGGTTGTTGTTACGCTAAGCGTCATGAATTATTCTGTAAAGAGTCGATTCCATGCACGAAAACGTTCGATAACTGGATCAATATGGGGCTCAAGCTAACGAAGAATATTGATTTGCCTGAAAAGGTGTCACGCAAACTGCGCAAGGCTTTTGAACCGGGTCCAAGAGGCCGCAAAATCCTAGGTAAGTCTGTTGAAGAACACCCTCAGAAAGTAGAAGATCGAGAGGAATGGGGGACATTGTAAAATCAATACCGTTGTGGGGGCCACGTGGTGAAGATGAACCAGCACTATTGACGTTGGTTGAGCGTCATTCACGCTTTGAGTTGCTTATTCTGCTTGAAAATCAGACAAGTCAGGCTGTTCATCAAGCGATCGCTCAGCTAATAAAATCCCTAAGAGAGGAAGCTGAGCGACTCTTTAAGACCCTTACAAGTGATAACGGTTCAGAATTCAGCTCACTCACAAAAGCCGTCTCCTCTGTAGCTGAGGT
>NZ_JBNUPE010000040.1:0-1060 GCF_050409585.1 Facklamia sp. P9177 | reverse complement strand
GATCAAGGAAATAAAGTTTATATCACAGAAGTTAATGTTAGGAACTTCCACTTGTTGGAACCTAAAGAAGTCACTGAACAAAGACCAATAGACAACAACAGCCAACAGACATACCCTTCAAATCGGCAAAACGTGCCACAGGAGGCCTATTCTCCTAGCAACCAATATAATCAACCGTTTACACAACAAAACGGCTCACAGGCGCAAGATTTCAGTAATATAGGCATGGGAAAGTCAGAAATCAATGAAGATGATTTACCATTTTAGAATTTCCATAGCCAAGGAAAGATAGAGAACTTGTTTGAAAGAGGAAAGGAGAAGGCGAGTGAATAAAGTTAAGTGCGAGCTTTACAACGATCATTTTCAAAATTATAAAAGATATGGAATTCCAAAAGCCCAGCTTGTTATTGCAGACATTCCTTACAACTTAGGAAATAATGCGTATGCAAGTAGTTTGGAATGGTATGTGGACGGAGATAATAAGAAAGGTGAGTCAGAAAAAGCTGGAAAACAATTTTTTGATACAGACAGTGATTTCAGAATATCTGAATATATGCACTTTTGTTCAAAGTTATTAAAGAAAGAGCCAAAAGAGAGAAATCAAGCGCCAGCAATGATCGTTTTTTGTGCCTTTCAACAAATGCAAATGGTAATAGATTATGGTAAGAAATACGGCTTTAAAAACAATTATCCGATTATTTTTTGTAAAAAAAGTTCTTCGCAAGTTTTGAAATCTAACATGAAAATTGTAGGAGCGACTGAATATGCCGTTGTATTATACCGAGATAAACTACCTAAATTTAGAAACAACGGGAAAATGATAAAAAACTGGTTCAATTGGGAAAGTGACAGTCGAAAAACAATTCCCAAAGTTCATCCAACGCAAAAGCCCGTTCAATTATTGAAACGTCTAATTGAAATTTTTACAGATGAAGGGGATATCGTTATTGATCCTTGCGCAGGGAGCGGGTCAACGTTGAGAGCCAGTTTGGAGTTAGGTCGACATTCTTACGGTTTTGAAATAAAAAAAGATTTTTATAAAAAGGCAAAAGAAGAGATG
>NZ_JBNUPE010000039.1:0-1094 GCF_050409585.1 Facklamia sp. P9177 | reverse complement strand
TACACTAAAGATATACAAACAACTTAGCGAAAGGAAGCTCCCATGAAAAATATTATAACAGAAGAAATGCGATTAAGAAAAAGAATTGTAGAGTATGCCATCGAACATGATAATAATGCAGCAGCAGCTCGGCGTTATCATACGTCTCGACAAAATGTAAAACGTTGGCGTGATCGATATGACGGAAGTTGGGAGAGTATAAGAAATCAATCACGACGTCCTCACTCACACCCTAATCAGCATACCGATAACGAACTACAAATAATTAAAGCAAAATATCAACGCTATGGTCATGAAGGGCTCGCGGAAGTTTATGTTCAATGTCAGCGTGAAGGTTATTCACGTAGTTATGATAGTATGTGCAAACAGATTCGTGAGCAGGGTTGGAACAAGAGCGTAGCGGATGCTAAGAAAAAATATCCCAAGTCTAGATGGAAACCGACCCAAGTAACTTATCCAGGCGAAAAGGTACAAATCGATATCAAATATGTGCCCATGCATTGTCTTAAGTTTGATTCGAAAGGCATTCGTTATTATCAAATCACAGCGATCGATGAGTATTCGCGCAAACGCTACTGTGAGATTGTGGATGAAAAAACGGTCACCAATACCGCTTTATTTTTATTAGAGTTAGAAGCGTGTCTAGGCTTTGATATCACGAAGGTTCAAACAGATAATGGGCGTGAATTTACCAATGATCCAGATGTTACCGATAAACTAACCATCTTTGAGGAGATATTCGAGAGTAAGGAGATAGAGTATCTCAAGACCCGTCCCTATTCTCCATGGCAGAACGGCATAGTTGAAAGAAGTCACCGAGAAGATGGGGAACGATTCTACAATCGTCGAGAATTTAAGAGTGTGCAAGAATTGAAGAAAGCACATCGTCGATATGTGAACCGAGGCAATAATATCCATCGAAAGGTTTTAAATTTTAAGAGTCCCAATGAAGTAGTACGCGAATACTTTAGGAACAAGCCTGCTTAGTCTTTCTTAATGATCTCAAATTCTTTACTTTTGTCAAGGATCGCTCCGCTTTCCTCTTTGACAAAAGTAAAGAATTTGAGGGCTAGACGCTAAGACATAAGCATGCC
>NZ_JBNUPE010000038.1:0-1302 GCF_050409585.1 Facklamia sp. P9177 | reverse complement strand
GAAAGGAGCATGTAAATGAACGAACTATCATTATCAAACGATTTAAAAACAATCGAGTCAGAAATTAAAGAAATAATGAATCAAAGAGATTTATCTCAAGCTAAGATAAAAATCTTAGAACGCAAGAAAAGGGAGTTGATAAAAATTGCACGAAATAAAGAATCAAAGTGAGTTTGATTATAACCTACTTAACTATGAAACAGCCAAAAAATTAAAAGGCTTGAGCAATCAATTAGACGGCATTTATCAAAACTATTCAATCGAAGTAGGCTGCGTTCTATATCAAGCCCAGCAAGAGTTAGCAAATTATGATGGTGGAACGTTTCAAAAATGGGTGGAAAGCAAAGGCTTTTCTAAAAGCAATGCTTATAACTATATTAATAACTTTAAGCTTGTCCAACAGTTGGATAACCCTAAAAAAAGAGAAATATTTTTACAGCAACCTCAAAGAATAAAAAACGAAATGTCGAAACCGTCAGCAATACCAGAAGTCAATGAAGCTGTGTTCAAAGGCAATGTAAAAAGTCATGACGAATATAAAAAAATGGAGCAAGCCTTAAAAAAACAACTCAAACAAAAAGATGAGATCATCAACGAACTTTCAAATCAAGAACCACAAACGGTAACTAAGGTGGTTGAAAAGGAAGTTTTCCCCAACGACTACCATGAAATCAAATCAAAGGTTAGTCAGTTGCAAATAACTAACCAACGACTGATAGAAGAACATCAGAAGTTGTTGAGAGAACAAGAGGAAGTCAATAAAAAATCAATTAAGTATGACGAACTCAACGAAGCGATTCAAGCTTCACAAGGTCAATTGAATCAAACGCAAAAGAAGATTAGTGAGTATAACGACTTGCACAAGTTACTGAAAGAAAGCAATAGCTTTTTAAGCAAAGCAAGTGCTCTTGTTTACAGCGATTTGAGTTCGCTGGCGCAGAGTGACCCACTCGTTCAACAAGAATTAAACCAATTGTTGAATAACTTAAATCGGTTTACTCGAGATATAAATGAGCTATTGTCTCAAAAAATTATTTTAGAAGGAGAGATTATAAATGACTGATTTAACAACGTTAGATCCACAAGGTTTAGAACAATTAGAGCATACAATTCAAACACAACTAAAACTAGTTCGTGAAATGAAACAAATGAAGAAAGACGTTGAAGATTCTGAAAAACGAATGACCAATTTAGTTGAACGTGTCACTAAAGAAATCACGATCAACTATGAAGAACAAAAACAAATTCAATCAAAAGTTCACACTTTAGCGAACCAATTTGCTAAAGAACACTTAGCAAAGA
>NZ_JBNUPE010000037.1:0-1549 GCF_050409585.1 Facklamia sp. P9177 | reverse complement strand
TTAAACGTAAATGATAATGTCTCAAGAGAACACAAATCAAAATGTCCCACTATCCACTATAATAAATGATGAAAAGGATAGGAGGGAAAATGATGGGAGATTATCTTACAGTGAAAGAAAAGCATTATTATGAAACAATTAAACAAGTCGTGAACGGTAAAAAAACAAAACAACGCGCGGAGGTCGAACTCGCTCTTTCTCGCCGTCAAATCAACCGATTGATTCAACGTTATTTATCGAAAGGACGTCGAGGTTTTCAGCATGGGAACTGTGGCAGGTCCCCTTCCACCAAGATTTCACCTTCTCTTAGAAAACAAATTGTGTCTATCTATCAAACAAAATATGCGTCATTTAATTTTAAACATTTTCATGAGTTTTTAGTGAAAGAAGAAGGCTTTTGTCTTTCTGAATCTTCCGTTCGAAACATTTTGTCTCAAGCTCATATTCTTGCTCCCAAAGCTCGTCGTTCAACGAAGCGCCGATGGAAAAAACAATTGCTAAACAAACAAAACAAATCGACTCTCACCCAACGCGAACTCTCCCTGTTGAAAGAGGTCCAATTAGTCGAAGGAAAGAAAGCGCATCCTTCTCGCTCCCGCAAAAAATATGCCGGAGAATTAATTCAAATGGATGCTTCTCAACATGTTTGGTTTGGAACAGAAAAAGCCTTTTTACACGTCGCCATTGATGATGCTTCGGGAGAGATTGTCGGTGCTTTCTTTGACAAGCAAGAAACTTTAGCTGCTTATTATGAAGTTTCAGCTCAGTTTCTAGAAAACAAAGGCATTCCTGTTGAAATTTTGACCGATAATCGCACGATCTTTAAGGCTGGGAGAAAAGAAAAAGGCTCTCTGTCTGACCAGAGAACCTTAACACAGTATGGATATATGTGCCAAAACTTAGGGATTGTCCTGTCGACGACTTCAATCCCCCAAGCTAAAGGACGCGTGGAACGCGTGTTTAACACACTCCAAGACCGCTTAATCAGCGAAATGCGTCTGGCTAATATCCAAACCTTAGCGGAAGCGAATCACTTCTTGATTCAATTTATTCCTCTATTTAATCAGCGATTTGCTTTCCAACTTAAAGATAACCGAAATGTCTTTCAAAAGATAGACCCTTGCGTTAATTTGAACTATTTACTTTGTCGACATGATTTCAGAGTTGTAAATGCGGGACATTCCATCCGCTATCATCGCCAAACTTACCAATGTGTCGATGACTCAGGTAACGTTCAATACCTTCCTCCACATACGCGTGTGATGGTCATTGAGACGCGTAATCTTGAGTTATATGCCAATTATCAAGAGACCTTGTATCCACTCAAGATCGTTCCTGAACATGAACGTTATTCGAAAGAATTCGATACACCGCCTCCTAAAACTAAGCCAAAAGTCATTCCTATCCCGCCTTTATCTCATCCATGGAAAGCAGCCTCTTATCAGCGGTATCTTAAGCAATTGAAGCAGACACATTCAGTATAAAAGAAGAACACTCGAGGAAAAAGATGAGAATAGAAATTCTCACTTTTTCCTCGAGTTCACCAAGC
>NZ_JBNUPE010000036.1:0-1563 GCF_050409585.1 Facklamia sp. P9177 | reverse complement strand
TGGCTCTTTGTCAAATAGGGTTGATGAGTAGGTGAGGTAACCGACTGGTTACTTCACCTCTTTTTTTACAGATCAACAATTATTATAAGCGCATGAATGATCGACCGGTTTTATTATGAGATAAATTGTCAAAAAGCAACCGACGTAGATGATTGATTGGGCAAGTATAAGCGCATCATCAATAAAATTCTATTTTTAAAATGTGAATAATTACGATAGCCATAGGCATTTCGTTTCAGCACCTTGATTTTATTGTTTAGCCCTTCAATTGGGCCATTCGTTAAGGTTGAATAGTTAAAGGTGTTTTGAATAAAAGTGTGATAGCGTTTAAAGGTTCTTAAAACGGTCTTTAATTTTTTTGAAACGGGTAATGTTAGGCCATAGTTGACCCAAAACTCAAATCGATCGATTCGAAGGTCTTGAAGGGCTTCTCTTAAATGATGAACGACCTCGTAAGTGACTTTTAATTCGCTACTTGATGCTAATAAATAATCAACGATACCACTGGTGTTTGTGATCCAATCAAATAATCGATAGCGCTGATAAGTAGTGGTGTGTAATTTATTTCTTGGTGTCATGATTAGGCGCCAGTAGCGTTTATGTTTATTGTACAGTCGATTGTCTTTGTTTCGGAAGGTGTTCATCACATGAATTCGTGTCCGATTCAGCTCACGATTTAAAGCTTGAATGAGATGGAATTTATCAATAATAATTTGTGCTTTTGGAAAAACTTTTTGAATTAAATCCATATACGGTCGGTACATATCAATCGTTATCGTTTGAACCGATTGACGGGTTTCCAACGGAAATTGTTGAAAATAACGGATTAATCAAGACTGTTTGCGATCAAAGAACAAATCAACTAATCGATGCGTTTTAGCGTCACAGTAAATGAAACTCATCGCAGCATCAATCGTTCGAACACTTTTAAATTCATCAAAACAAAGGTGTTGTGGTAAGGAATGTAGCGGTTTGAATTGAAGGTGCTGTGCCATTTGATTCGTCACACGACGGACTGTATGAATCGATACATGCACCAGTTGAGCGATATAAGTTTCTGATATCGTATGTGTTAACTGATCAGCGATATATCGTTTCAAATGATTAGATAGATGACAGTGACGAGCGACTTCAGGCGTTTGAGCGGTAAAGGATGAGTGACAAGATTTACAGTAATAACGCTGTTTTTTTAAATCTAAATAAGTGGGATAACCTGCCATCGGTATTAATTGAATGCGCGATGTACGAGAGCCATTTTTAACGATTGAATAGTTAATTGCTGATTGCCCACAACAAGGGCAATGACTAATAGGCTCTATTAATTGACCCGTTAATAAGAAAGATAAACGGCCTTTAATCGAAATTTTTGAAAATTTTTGGTCATTAATTGTGATGTTTTTATCGTTTAATCCGAGTAAAGATGATATAATGTGTGACATGGGACAGCTCTCCTTTATTGTGGTTTAGTCGCTTATAATATACAGGAGATCTGTCCTTTTTTGTACCCTAAAGTAAAAAATAGAGTTGAGGCCTTCGGCCATCAACCCTATAAATTATAGAACC
>NZ_JBNUPE010000035.1:0-1793 GCF_050409585.1 Facklamia sp. P9177 | reverse complement strand
TATCAAGATTATATGTGTCAGGAAGAAAAGAAAAGGAGACCAAGCAACCGTTAGTGGCTTAATCTCCTTGGATAGCATCAACCTTATTTGACATAGAGCCTTAAATCTTCAATCTCTCATCTTTTCATAGCTCTACTGATTTTTTATTTTTTCTATAATATTTATTCCATTATCTATGGCATCTTCAAACTTTATGTCTCTAGCGTAGAGATTTTTCTTCGAATACGCTTGCCACCTTTTTAAAAAAGCTTCATCTGTTTTTAACATTTCCATTAGACTGATGATTTTATCTGTATCAAATTCCGTTTTTCTATAGTTAAATGTTTGAATACAAGCCTCTTTTAATATATCAATCTCTATTTCCTTATCTTTTAATTTATAAATTATATAAAGATCATAATAATCCTTACTTCTGCTATTTAAAAATCCTCTTGAATAAATTGTTTGAATTTTTTCTGCTAATATTGTTTCTATGGGATAAGCTTTAATTAAAATATCTTTTTGTCCAAAAGCACTTATATATTTATAGTCTATGGGATAGGGTGTAATAACATCTCCTGTTGCAATATCAAGAGGTACGATTTGTCTTATATTCTCCATTCTACAAAGTATACTTACACGAAACCCTCCATACTGGTCATCTTCCTTAATTGTACTTATTCCATGTGTTTTATAGAATATATCATCTGAAGATTTTGTTTCCAGTGCTTCTTGTAATATTTTTAATATATTTTCTTCTGATAAGTGCATATTTCTCAAAAGAAAGTCTATATCTACTGTACTTCTTGAATCTATACCTACTACATTAGATAGAAGAAAACCTCCTTTAAAAACAAAGTTTTCATGATATTTACTCTGTGATAATTTTTTTAATATGCTTTCCAAAAAATAATATAGCATTACTGAATTAAATGGAAGTCCAGTTTCTTTGCTTATCTTGTGACAAATAGCGGTTAGTTTTGCTTTATTCATATACCACCTCCATAACTTCCTTTACTTTATCTTCTATTCCCATTTTTCTTGCTATTTCATAAAGAGAATGTATATCCTTATCCTTATATTTAGAATATGAACGAATGAGTTTTACATAAACTTCAACATCCATTTTTTCTTTGTTAGAAATAAAATCACAAAGTGTTCTTTCGTAGGAATAAACATTAACAGTATTTCCAAACATTGTCTTTTTCTGGATAATGCCTAAGTCATAAATAGATTTTTTTACATAATTAACATTAAGTGTATCTTGCTTTTCATTAAATTTATAGCCATTGTAAACTGTAACATCCATTATCCATGGAATTTTGTCCGTTACTCCAAGTATAAACAAAGCTGTCTCATAGGAAAATATTGCCTTTTTATACTGATATTGAAAAAAATAGTAGTCATCATAATCACCATCTTTAGTAATATATATTCCTTTTTGAACTCTAAACAATTTTCCTTCTTTTACTAGTCTACTTAAATATACTGTAGGTATATTATTTTCTCTGCAATAAGTAGATGTTATAATACCACCTGACTTTTTAAGATGTCTTTCAATTTGCTTTCTATGATTCATTATATTCATCTCCTTGTTGCATTTACACTTATATTATATACTTTTATTAGTGTATTTACAACAAAGCTTTGAATTCATATCCAATTTATTTCAATTACACAATCCATTATTTTACTTGGCTCTGCTTCCCTACTCTGCTTTTAAAGTTCTATAATAAATAGGGGGGATGGAAGAAAAACACTTCCTTCCACCCTATTTTTTGGTACATAAAAACACAGAAGTCCAATCTATTAAA
>NZ_JBNUPE010000034.1:0-2166 GCF_050409585.1 Facklamia sp. P9177 | reverse complement strand
TGGTTACTTCACTGGTTTCAACAGTTGTTGGTTCTTCGGTCGTCTCCACTGTAGTAGTCGCTTCACTAGTTTCAACAGTTGTTGGTTCTTCGGTCGTCTCCACTGTAGTAGTCGCTTCAAGTGAATTTGAAATGACCAAATCACGCGGTGTAAATTTAGGCGCGATTGCACTCGCTCCAGAAGGCACTTGATTTAATGTCCAACCATGTCCAGTGGTGATTCCCATATCTGAAATCTGGTCTGAATTGACCCATAAAGCCATCGCTTTATATTGTGCCATATTCTCTTCTGAGGCCTTCAGACGTATGTCAATTAAATAGCCAATTCCTTTTTTAAAATCATCTTCCGTAAAACGAATTCGCATTAAATCATTCAATTCTCGATAATAGCCTCTGTTTGTTCCATCATTTTCAATAAAATACGTTTCAAAATTAGACGTTACATCTTCTAAATTCGTTGTTTCCATTCCATAACTTGGTACAAATTGATTAGGATAAACTTTATAAATAGTAATTGGAGAATTTTCCGTAACGTATGAGCTCGTTACACCATTAATCGCTCCTCCAAATAAATCTAAATAGCCATTGGTGTAAATTTCTTGATTTGCAGGGTTCAGATAAATCCTATAATCAATAAAGTCTTCATCTTCATTCAATTCTTTAATAACTGTACCAATCGATGGAGTGTAACTATCACCATCCACATAATAATTTCCATAATCTGGTCTTCTTAAATCATAGATAATATTAAAGGGTTCAGAAACCATTTCAGTAGTACCTATGTGATTAGTAAACGTTAGATCGTCTTTATTATACTTCACTTTCTCTCTATCAATTCCGACAATACCTAAATTTATCTTAGCATTTTCTACTGTCTTGCCTTCGGGGGATACAATGTTGGTAAAACTATATCTAAAAGTATTAAAAGCAGCTAAATAATCAACTGTTGCTAAAATATCTTGTGTTCCTTCTAATAATAAATCAGGAGCCTTTACACTATTAGGAGAGATATAACCAAATTTTAAGTTATCATCTAAAACTAAATCAAAATAATCTCCCGGCTTAACAGGGTGATTAATATTAAATCTAATACTCGTTTTAAAATGATCAGTCGGGGCATTCGGATAAATATCCTTTTTAGAAACTGCATAGTCTCCCCGTTCAGGATTACTTGTTGAATACATTTCTAAGAATTTCTCAAAAGAAAAGTCGACATTCTCAATCAATGAATTAATATTTCTTGGCGCTTCGTTACCAATAATAACATTGTTTTGATCATCAAAGGTTAAATAATATTTCTGCTTATTAAGAGCATAGTTATACGGTGCTTCTATTTCAGATAATACATAATATCTTTTCTTTAAATTTTCGAACGATACTTTACCTTCTTCATCCGATACAGCTTTTATAATATTACCTGCTAAATCTTGCAAGGCAAAGACTGCTCCTTGTAGAGGTTCTCCAAATTCGTCCGTTTTATGGAAAACGAAAGTTGCTGGCATGATAATGCTATCATGAATAATTTTTTCTTTTTCTAAATCGCCAAAAACAGATGTTTCCTCAGAAGGTTCTTGGGAAGTCTCTGTGGCATCCTTTATCGATGTATTTAATTCAGTAGAAGATGAATATAATTTGGATACTTCTTCTACTTGCTCTGTTGCAGATGTAACTTCTTGCGCAACAGTTGTTTCTTCACCCTCACTCTTTGTTGTAGAAGCAAGTTCGTCTTTGTTTAAAATTTGCTTGCTTTGATTACTATTGTCAGAACTGCTGACAGAATCCTCACTCGTCGAAACTTCCTGAGCTTCAATAGTGGAACCACTATTAACTAGTGGACTAAAAAGATTTAATACTAAAAATAAAACCATAAAAATAGTTAAAATTTTTCGATCTTTCATCAAAAATTCTCCTCTCTTTTATTGAAATTAATTAACGCCTAATAACGAAAATATACAAAAATTTATTTAACCAAGATTTATAAATTGTAATGTTTTTAATTCATTAAAAAACTAATATACTGTTTGAATATTTTTTTAAATTATCACCTTCTAACCATATAACATTCTAACATTGTTATCATTTTTTAACAATTACTTTGATACAATTAAAAAATGTTAAACGTAAATGATAATGTCTCAAGAGAACACAAATCAAAATGTCCCACTAT
>NZ_JBNUPE010000033.1:0-3004 GCF_050409585.1 Facklamia sp. P9177 | reverse complement strand
ACAGAAGCTCCCTATTTTTATTTGTTTTATGTCACATATGTATTATCGTCTAACATGTTTGTGTTGTTACTACATAGATTACCAGACTCACTGGCTCTTTTTCTATTTTAAATGGCTAAGTTCATTTTACAATTCACCCTAAATTTTAGAATCTTCGGCTAGGTCAACAAGAAAAAATGGTTAACTTTAAAGAAACATATTCTTCTTAATTTGCTACGGAGGATGGTCGCTAAATATAAACGCATTCATCATAGTATTTATACCACATAGCCTACTCGAAGAACCGTTTATCCAAATAGTGTGGCAACTGTTTTCAGCTTCTTATAAACTAAATACAATGAATACGGAAGGAGGACTAAAATGAAATTAGAAATAGAGATTGATCCTACATTCGAGGAAACGCTTGTTAAAGTGATGGCAAACTCAATGAATCGTGATGTTGAATTGGTTCAGAGTTTGATTGAATCTTCTACGATGAAAAAAATCATCGGCTTTCAATCAGATAAAGCCACTTTACTTGAGCTGAATGAGATTATAAAGTTTTATACCGACAATAAAAAAGTATATGCACAGTCACTTGAGTCTGATTATCTCATCCGATTAAGAATGTATGATTTAGAAGAACGTTTTGGATTGATGAATTTTATCCGTATTTCTCAAGGAGAGTTAATTAACTTAGATTATGTAAAAAGACTTGACCTTTCTTACAAGGGAACAATTGCTGTAGAGTTAATGAATAATGAAGTGTTGTTTGTCTCTAGAAGAAGTCTAAAAAAATTTAAGGAAGCGTTAGGAATATAAGGAGGAGATATTCAATGGAACAGTTAAAAAAAATGATTTGCGGTGGATTTATCGGAATAGGAATTGGTCATTTACTTAATTTATGGTTTTCATATATATATGGTGAGTACGTTCCCGGAGTTCCTAGTTTTTTAAAACAATATGATTCGATTTTAACGGCAGTTACTATTCAAACAATTATTTACATGCTATTGGGAATCATACAAGCAAGTGCTAACACAATTATGAAAAACGAAAAAAGAAGTCTGCTTTTAAATACTGTGCTTCATTTTGTAGTCATAATTCTACCTTTGTTAGCTGCTGGCTATTATTTACATTGGCAACGTGGGTTAACAGGTATTCTGTCTATTGGATTAATTAATACCATCATTTACTGTGGCATTTGGCTAGCTAATTATTTCTATATTAAATCGCAGATTAAAAAAATTAATCAAAAAATAAAATATAGAACTAAAAGTTAAGAAACTAATAAAATGAAGTCAATTTGACTATTTTAAGTCAACAAATTAGTAATGAGATCGATAGCTAGAAGCTTTCATTCAGGTGGTGACAGTAGTAATAAACAAACGAATATCACTAGTCATTTATTTGAGAATTTCAAGAGAATAGTATAAGATGGGCTTGTCGAAACGACTCTAAATATTTTTAAATTTTCATAGTTTGACTTAAGGAACAGGAGTGACATTGTGGTAGGGAAAAATAACAATTATTAAAAAAATGTCGGTCAATGGACCAAGATAATAAGTATGCTATTAGAAAGTTTACTGTTGGTTCATTTTCTGTTTTGATTTCTTCGTTTTTCTTTCTATCAGGAGCAAATCAAGTCAGTGTATCTACTCAAGACATAGCGCCTGAAGTCTCAGTATCCCTAACAGATGATGCTGTTAGTAAAGCTGACCAAAAGCTAATAGAATCGCCGAACGACCCATTACAAGCAGATAAATTTAATCCGCAGGCTACTGTCGAGTCGATTGAAATAGGAGAAACAGTCCATTTAATTGATCATGTGAAAGTGCCCGACTATGTTAAAGATCTGGACTTTAAAGGACAGCCGAAATTTGAAGATATTACACCATCTGGTGTAATTGATACTACTAAAGCGGGTGAGTATACAGGAAATGTTAAAGTAATTTATCCAGATGGAAGTTTTGAGACGATCAATGTGCCAGTAGTAGTAATTAATTCGGTAGTTCCTTAAAATGAAATATATACTCCAAAAGTAACACCAGAAACAATTCTTGTTGGAGATACGATTAACTTAACAGATAATGTTACTGTTCCAATTTTTGTTGTTGACCCTGATAATGATGGAGTATTGATATTTGAAGATGTGACTTTGGCCGGTGTGATTGATAGTACAACACCTGGTGAATACATTGGAAAAGTGAAAGTGACTTATCCAGACAACACATCAGAAATCGTTGATGTTCCGGTTACCGTTTTAGATAAAAAATCCAACATATATAATCCGACAGTAATTTCAGAAGTGATTGAAATTGGAGAAATAGTGAATCTAATCGAGAATGTTTTGTCCCTAGCTATATATATAAGACTCTAACTATCCAGGAATACCTAAATTTGAAGATGTGACTCCGGAGGAGGGAATAGATAATACAACCCCCGGTGAATATGTAGGACGAGTAAAAGTAATTTATTCAGATGGAACATTTGAAATTGTAACCGTTCCAGTAACTATAAAAACACCCGAAGCTTTACAATCGGATATCTATGTGCCTACTGTGACACCTGAAATTATTGGTATAGGTGGAAAAGCTGATTTAATTAATAATGTTAGTATTCCGGAATATGTGGTCAACCCTAAATTCCCAGGAAATCCAACTTTTGAAGACGTCACCCCTGTTGGTACGATTGATACGACCACCCCTGGTAACTACACAGGACTTGTGAAAGTGACTTATCCAGACGGTTCAACAGAAATTGTGGATGTGACAGTTACTGTAACGACACCAACCTCAGATGAAACTCAAGCATTATACTAAAGTGTGTGTAAACTAGGGAACCGCCGTATACGGAACCGTACGTACGGTGGTGTGAGAGGTCGGCTAGTCAACTAATGGCTAGCCGACCTCTCGATTTCTTCCTGACACATATAATCTTGATATTAAAAGAATTCTATTTTTGAAATGAGAGTCGTTTTTATAGCCATAAGCATGGCGTTTAAGCACTTTAATCGTGTTATTAA
>NZ_JBNUPE010000032.1:0-3886 GCF_050409585.1 Facklamia sp. P9177 | reverse complement strand
CCGCTACTTTTTCACCGTTTGCTAAGAGGTTCACCGTGATTTCTGCTGGACGTATGCCGTCTTGATTGTTGCTATCGTCCCAGGTTTTTTTACCTTCGATAGTTACTACTTCAACATATTTATTAGTAATATTAAACCCATCAATAACTGTCTCATAACCTTCAACCTTATCTTCAGTAATAGTGTATTCAATTTTTTTACCATCTTTTTCAATCGGCTTACCAGTAAACCTGTACTTCCAATTATCGGCGGCAGTAACTATTTTAGAATCTACTTTTACACCATCCGCCAAAAGATTAATAGTGATTGATTCTGGACGTTTACCATTTTGATCATCAGAGTCATCCCAAGTTTTAACGCCTTGAATAGGTGCATAATCTGAATAATACCCAGCATTCCTTTTAGCAATAGTATTCTCTCTATTTAACGTGAAGACATCTGTTAATCCATCATTAGCGTCTAAGATTGTGGATCCTTCTGCGTCTTCAAGGTTAGGTTCCGTAAGAATATACCCCTCAGGAGTGCCTATTTTAATTCGATAATTTCCGTGATTGAACACATCAAAATGATAATATCCCTTGTCATTCGTTAGTGTTTCAATTGGATTTCCCTCTTGATCGGTCACCGGATTGCCTGATTCATCCACTAAAGCAACCTTATGCGATTGAAAAACTGCTTCATCTTCACTTCGTATCGAATTTTTATCCGTATCTTCAAACACATAACCTTCTACTTGATAGCGAACAATTTCAAGAATCGCATTGTTCGATTCAAAGTAATCAAGATTCGATGATAATGATGTTCCGTAGGAGTTAACTGCCTTCATACCTAGTTTGAGGTCAAAATCATTAGGGACTTTTATTGGTACATTAAATGATGCTCTTTGTTCAGTCTTTAGAGTGTATCCTTCGATCATTTCAATTTTAAAAGCTTTGACAGTAGTAAAATTACTAGGAGAACTTGTCCAATTAGCCTCGGTGGTATAGTTTTTCATGTTTTCTGATGGAGTATCACTTGTATAGAACACTTGAAATCCTTCGGGTGCTTGAATAGGTCCTTCTAATTGAACAGAGAACTCCGATTCTCGAGGTACTCGACTATCTGATTCATAGGAAGTCCCTACCGTTTTATCTCCTTTATGAGGAAGAATATCTAAAATTATTAATTCTTCAACATCCTTCGTTGAATTATTTAGAACGGACATATTGTACTCTGCGGATGTATTTATTTCGGAAAAGCCACTTCCAGGAGCTAAAGTGAAATTCTGATCTAAACTCCCTTTAACGGATTTTGTTGTTATAACTTCTCTCGGAGGGGCATATGTAATAGCTTGCTTTGACATAGCAATACTGTCGGAAGTGCTCCCATTATCATTTAAATCAAAGATATCCTCGACAGAACCTTCAAGAACTTTAACTTCTTCATTATTACTCCAAGCTAAATAAGCACTATTTTCATTCTTACCTTCAGTAGCTAGCTTCGTAATTTTCGTCTGATACTCGATAAAAAATGGCGATCGTCTGGTATTACTGTATGTAGAGTGATCGATACTAGTAACTGACGGTAATTCCCAAATCAAAGCCGTTTGACCGGTGCCTTTATAATTGGTAACCACTTCCGGCTCCGTATTTGCGATTAGTTGGTTGTCATTAATACTATATATTTTATCTATATTATAACTATAAAATTTTGAACTGTTTGCAACATATTCAAACCCATTGGGTAATAAATCTATGACTTTTGTGAAATCAATACTATTTCCCTTAGGTAATTTATTAATATAGGGAGCTAATTTATATTTCACAGTTTCTCCAATAAAAAAAGTATTGTTCGAAGAATCTGCTGTTTTTCTAAGGTATGCGCCAGTGTCAATTTTCTCCAACTCTTTGAATTCAGAGGCTTTCAGCTCTAGGGGCGTGTTTGACCCTTCAAAATTAGCCTCTATCGTGAGATGATTATGAAGCTTATTATTTTTGGCATTTTCTTCATCGAAATTTACTGTCGATGGGTCACGAAACTTACTATAAATGGTGACTCTAAGTGATTGGCTTGGTTTAAGTCCACCGTTTTCATCGGATGAAGATGAGTACTTAATTATCACATCCTTCACATCTTTACCTAATTCTACCGCATAATCAGCTTCTGCTATAGATACATCTCTGGCTATCGTTTTTTCTTCTCCTTGTTCATTGACAAAAAGAATATCAACTGTACCTTTAAAAATTTCATCTGACGCTCGATGAACTTTCATTTTGCTAAAATAGAATCTCTTGTCCAAATCATGATCTCTCATGATAATCTTGTTCATATTGCTACCAATTTCACTATTAGTATTTGTTACACTAAGCGTCCAATAGCCCTCGAATTCTTCTTTAATCTTGGGAATATCTACGATACTTTCACGACCACTCTTATATCCACCAATCGAATTTGTATTACTTATTAGAGAAAAGGTTATATCATCTTCTTGATTTATTTCTAATTCATATTCCGGTTTGTTTTGGGGAATATATGTTGCTTTCATCGTATTACTAATTGGTTTATTGATTTCATAGCCGGGAAATTTCAGATATAAGACAGGCGAGTTAAGACCTCTATTTCCACCCAATGTTAAAACTCTCTCATATATATACTCCGCTGTATGTGTGGCTGGATCATAATTCCAACCGTTATTCAATTCTGGGACAAACTCTGCACCCTCGGGTAAGATATCTCGATAGATTACCTTCTCAAAATACCGTTCTCCATAGTTAGGCGTACCTCGAATAGGTTCCGTATATAAATTGAACGGAATTGGATTCAATTCTTCTAAGTTCTCAGATAGAAAACCTGGATTAGATGAATCCTCTAATCCACCATTAATTTTACTCCCATCATTAAGATTTTGATTAATTTTTTTTCTCGACCGAATCTCAGTAGTTTTCCAATTTATAGTGAGTGAATCTTGTCCCAACAAATCAGTATTCTCATTTGTGATAGTAGCTGTTATTAATTGTTGATACCCATTAGGAGTTTCTCCACTCTTAGTGCGATACCTTATTGGAAGGTCTATACTATTACCACTTGAAAAATTATTAAATTTATAAGTAATAACATAATTATTACCCTCTTCTGTAATTTCAAAGAGTACACCTTGAGTCTCAGTTGAGGAGGCTACAATCGAATCGTAATCCACATACTCTTTGGGTAGGTTAATTTTTACAGTATAATTACCGTTTCCTAAAGCCGAATCCGTAGTGGACAAGCCCATATAGAACAACGCTTCTCGTCCAGTAACATACTCTTGAGGCTGACCATCTTTGATATATAAGGAAAAACGAGAAAGAAAATTAGTAACATCAGTTGTATTGCTTTCTAATTTATTTTCTTCTGTCAAAGCTTCTAAATGCTCTTTAGTTTCTTCATCAGAATCCTTAGATGTGTCTATGTTTTGATTCGCATCAATTGATTCTTCGACAAAAGTCGTTTCATTCGCTTCCTGACTTTGATTTTCTTCAATCTCTTGAGTTTCTTCCATTCTATTTGTAGTATCTGTATTTATTGTTTCTTCTACTAAAGAACTTTCCACTATTGGAACTTCTGTTGCATAACTTACAATGGGACGCACCATATTACTAAAAATTAGCATTACGGTTAAAATTAACTGCATAACTTTTTGCATATTATTCACTCCTTTTTAATAAATAACTATTATTAACATAGTTGCTTTTATTATATACCACAAAAAAAATTTATCAATGATATGGGTAGTGTCAAATTTTTCGTCCATTCATAAGTGTTAGACGATAATACATATGTGACATAAAACAAACAAAAATAGGGAGCTTCTGTTACACTAAAGATATACAAACAACTTAGCGAAAGGAAGCTCCCATGAAAAATATTA
>NZ_JBNUPE010000031.1:0-4922 GCF_050409585.1 Facklamia sp. P9177 | reverse complement strand
CAATCAAAAGTTCACACTTTAGCGAACCAATTTGCTAAAGAACACTTAGCAAAGACAAGACTAAATTATAGCGACAACTTATTTAAAGGGTGGAAAGGTTTATTCATAAGAAGAATTCATTCTCGTATTAAAAATGTGATGAATGTCGTTCGATACACCGCTGTTAAAAGAGAAAGCTTCGAAGATTTGATGATCTATTTAGACAGTTTGTCTTATCAATCGTTTAGTGGCAGCGAGTTGAACCCAACCCCCGGCATTTTAAAAATTATGGAACAAGATGCTGATAATTAATGAACTGCCCAGCGTGTCACTTAAAAATGGTAAAAACAAGAGAAAGCAAAAAGACTGATACTTATTATTGTTCTGTTTGCAACAAAGTTTGATGTAAGAGAAAGGAGACCTTTTATGGAAATAGTGAAAGTAAGATCAGTTATTCAAATGTGGATTTATCCGAAAGATGTCCAAAGGTTGATTGGTAAGAAACAAACTTCTACGTACTACTTTTTAAAAGATTTTAGAGAGTTTTGCAAAGATAGACCTAATTATTTCAATCCGGTTAAACCAATTCAGTCTGATTTAAATTCAGATGTGCAATACAACTATTACGCCATCGTTCATTTTTTTGAGAATAGAGAGCTTCTGATGGCCGGTACTCGGTCAATAAAATTCGAAAACGATCTTGAAAGATTGAAGGAGGCATACTAATGAAAGACTTTTTATTATTGTTAGGAATTCTCCTTATGTATATTGGAGGAATTGTTTCAATTTTTTGGTGGGGTCTTGTATTTTATCCATACCTTCGCAAGATGAGGAATTGCAACAATAAACGGAAATCCAATAAGTGATAATAGTAAACTGAATTATTTAAATCAAATGACTCCTTTCCATTCAATTATAGGAAAGGTTTAAAAGAGTAACAATACAGAAAAGGAGGAACACAAATGAACATCAAATTAGAAGAAAACTGTGAACGATTAAAAAGAGAAAAACTGCAAAAAATGAAGAAAAAACAAGATAATATTCTTTACTTCGTTCTTAATTTTCTGTTTTTCTCCATTATCGCATGGCCGTTCTTATCATTACTTTTGGAAGAGTTAGGTTGGTACTAATGAAAAACAACATAAAAAAAGTCCGCACGGCAATGCGGACCAATACATAAATCTAGGAGGATTATACCATGAATCAACGATTTTTAAAAGGCTCACGAGACAGTTTAGGGGTTCCATTGGAACCAGATGAAGATTTGCCAGTTGCTAAAGATTGGAAGGGCGAAGCACTTTATGAAGGTGATTCAGTAATTGAGTTTGATGGAGATCTTATTTATGATGAACCGACTGAAATAGCAGAGTATTTTAGACAATTTGATAGATATGAATTGCGCAAAGGAGTGAATTGTTAGTGAGGTTTAGCGAATCAACAAAAAACATCTTTAAGGCTTTGTCAGAATTTAAAAAAGAATTCAAGCAACCTTTAAAAGACGCAGATAACCCGTTTTTTAAATCTAAATATGTTCCTTTGGAAAATGTGGTTCAGTCAATAGACAATGTAGCGCACAATCACGGATTAGCCTATGTTCAATCTACAATCACTAATGAGCAGGGACAAGCAGGAGTTACGACTATAATCACCCATTCGAGCGGAGAATTTATTGAGTTTGATCCACTTTATTTAAAAGCAGACAAACCGACCGCACAAGGCATGGGCTCAGCTATCACATACGCTAGGCGCTATTCATTATCGAGCGCTTTTGGAATAGCAAGTGATGTTGATGATGATGGAAACGAAGCGAGCCAAAGTATCGGTCATAACAAAAAAGAAAAAGAAAGATTTAATAAAGCACAAAAACCGACTTTAGAAGAAACGATTAAACGTGCTGATCAATTAAGAACATCTATTCAAAATATTAAGAAAGTTTCGCGTCAACAAATAGATGAGTGGATTTTTGAATATTTAAAAGTTAAAAGTACAGAAGAAATCACTCCTGACATGTGGAACAAGGTTGTCCCATGGTTAATAAAGTTGGAAGCGAAAGCAAAGTCAGACGAGAAAAAGCAAAAAGAAGAACAAGAAGTTGTTAATTGGGGAGGAAATTAAAATGAAAGATCTGATGCAAATTGTGGAGTTTAAACCTGATTCATACGAAATTAAAAATTTAAATCAAATCAAGGAATACGCAGAAAAAACTGCTAACAAATATAAAGGGATAGTTGTTGCTAGTGAAGAAACCTATCAAACAGCTAAAAAACAAAGAGCAGAAGTTAAAAAACTTAGAGAAGAAGTAGAAACTGCTAGAAAAAAAGTAAAGAATGACAAGCTGAAAGAGTTAGAAGATTTTGAAAAAGATATGAAAAGTATCTCTTCAATTTATAACGAAGCTTGGGAAGAGTTGGAAAATAATATAAAAGATTTTGAAGCGCGTGAGCGACAGGAAAAAGAAGATTTAATTCAAGTTTTGATTTCTAACCACGGAGAGGGCTTTGAAATAGAACACAATCCAAAGTGGACGAACAGAACTTTTTCTGAAGAACAAATAGCAGAAGAAATCAAACATCAAGTACAAGATATAAAAGAAAAAATTGAAAAGAGAAAGCAGGAATTGAAAGTCATTGAACAAGCTGTACTAGCTAGCGGATTAGAAGATACCGCTGGTTGGATAGCTATGTATGACAGGGGAATCGACTCTCAAGAAATATTGCAAAGGATTTTTAAAGCAGGAGAAGACAAGAAAAGTCTTGCTGCGCAAAAAGAAAATAAGATCCAAGAAGAAAATATAAACACAAATCTCTACAACCAAGATTTAGAAATAAAAAACATTAAAGACGAAGAACCTCAAGAAAAAATTGTAGAAGATATTATCAAAATTAGAGGGACAATAAAACAGTTTAACAATTTAAATGAATATCTTGTTAGTACAGGTATGAAAGTTGAACGCTATTATCCTGAAAAAAATTAAAGAGGGGATATTATGCGCTGTGAAGTTAAAAACTTTAATGACCATGAAATTTTACTAAAAACACATGATTCAATTGACTTTAATAAATTTACAGAAAACACATGGAACGGTCGCATATTTGGATATTTTGAACCTTGGATTAAAGGGAGTAGCACAGACCAGCAACGGAAGCACTATTGGGCATTAATCGGAGACATACATGATTATACAGGAGAACGTAAGGGTCGAATCAATCTTAACATGAAAGCTTTGTATATGATTGAAAAAGACACAGATAAAGAGCCTTCGATTGCTAGAAATAAAATGAAAAAAGAAGAAGTAGCAGAATGGTTAGATATGATAATTCATTACTGCATTGATAAACAAATACCATTTCAGCATCCAGTTGGGTACGTACCGAGCGATATTACTAAGTATGTTTACAAGATGACTATGAAAAGAATGTGTGTTGCTTGTCATAAATACGCAGAAATACATCATGCAACAAATCTAATTGGTATGGGCAATAACCGAAGTAAACATAATCATTTGGAGTCAACATTTTTACCTCTCTGCAGGGAACACCATCAACTAATACATAACAAAGGGTTAGATTGGTTTTGCGCAGAATGGAATGTGGTTCCAATTAAATTATCCAGGGAAGATCTAAAAGAATTAGGGGTGATGTAATGAGTGAAAACAAACGGTATTACTGGCTTAAACTAAATGAAAACTTCTTTAAGGAAGATACAATTCAATGGATAGAAGATCAAGAAAACGGAAAAGATTATGTGATTTTTTATTTAAAACTATGCTTAGAGTCTTTAAAAGATAATGGTAAGTTGGTTCGCTATGTAGGAGAGAAATTAATTCCATACGATGTAAAAGCACTAGCAAAACTAACTGGCACGTCATTAGATACAGTAGCAGTCGCAATGAAAACATTTGAACAAATTGGTCTTGTGGAAATGTTAGAGACGGGAGAACTCTATCTTAAACAAATAAATGAAATGATTGGAAGCGAGACTGATTCTGCTAAGCGAATGAGAAAACTCAGAGCAAAAGAAAATCTGACTGAGCTTCCCGAACCGTCACATTGTGACAACAACGTTCAGAAAAGTGACATTGTTGTTCAGAAAAGTGACACAGAGAAAGAGATAGAGAAAGAGATAGATATAGATATAAAGAAAAAGAGCAATAACTCTCAGCAATCGAAGTCTCGATATGCTGAGGACTCTAACTATTTCTTACTTTCCAAATTTTTATTATCTCTTATCAAAAAAAGGAATCCTGAACATAAAGAACCTAATTTACAAAACTGGGCAGATGATTTCAGAAAATTAGTCGAATTAGACAAGAGAGATTTAAGTCAAGTGAAGAATGTTGTTATTTGGTGTCAGAATAACGACTTTTGGCAAAATACTATTCTAAGTCCAGCTAAAGTACGGAAACATTATGACAAGCTTGTCTTACAGATGAATAGTCCGAATAAGACCCGTAATCAGCACATAAAAACTGAACCAGTACCAAGTTTTATGACGAATAAGCAAGAAGTGAAATCAGAAGTTGTTAGTAAAGAAGAACAAGACGAAATGAAAAAGAAACTAAGTAACTTGCTTAAATAATAGCTAAATATGATTACAAGACGGGCAAATTTACTCATGAATATTTTTAGGAGGGATTATTATCAACCATGTAAATTTAATAGGTCGTCTAACTAAAGAAGTAGACCTTAGATATACGCAATCTGGCACAGCAGTTGGAAGTTTTACACTAGCAGTGAATAGAAGCTTTACCAATCAACAAGGCGAGCGTGAAGCAGATTTTATAAGATGTGTTATTTGGCGTAAAGCTGCAGAGAACTTGGCTAATTTTACACGCAAAGGGTCACTAATCGGTTTAGAAGGAGCTATCCAAACTAGAAATTATGACGACGATCAAGGAAATAAAGTTTATATCACAGAAGTTAATGTTAGGAACTTCCACTTGT
>NZ_JBNUPE010000030.1:0-5169 GCF_050409585.1 Facklamia sp. P9177 | reverse complement strand
AAAAAGGTTTGACAAAAAATCTAAACCATGCTAGTATATAGAAGTTGTCACTTATGGCAGCGAAGCTCATTGAAAACTGAACAAAGACAAACACCAAAATGTGTAAGGGTCTATTCGTTAAACCGGATAGAAACAACCGAATATAATTCGAGACATACTGCAGACCAGCAGGTAAAAAAATCAATAGCTAGTAATAGTAATGAGCAAAAGCTCAAATTCTTTCATGAGAGTTTGATCCTGGCTCAGGACGAACGCTGGCGGCGTGCCTAATACATGCAAGTCGAACGAACCGCGAGAGAACTTGTTCTTTCAAGGTTAGTGGCGCACGGGTGAGTAACACGTGGAGAACCTACCCTTCAGCGGGGGATAACCATTGGAAACGATGACTAATACCGCATAGAATCGCAGATCGCATGATCAACGAAGGAAAGACGGCTTCGGCTGTCACTGAAGGATGGCTCCGCGATGCATTAGCTAGATGGTGGGGTAAAAGCCTACCATGGCCATGATGCATAGCCGACCTGAGAGGGTGATCGGCCACATTGGGACTGAGACACGGCCCAAACTCCTACGGGAGGCAGCAGTAGGGAATCTTCCGCAATGGACGCAAGTCTGACGGAGCAACGCCGCGTGTGTGAAGAAGGTCTTCGGATCGTAAAGCACTGTTGTTAGAGAAGAACGACCGAATGAGTAACTGCATTCGGAGTGACGGTATCTAACCAGAAAGCCACGGCTAACTACGTGCCAGCAGCCGCGGTAATACGTAGGTGGCAAGCGTTGTCCGGATTTATTGGGCGTAAAGGGAGCGCAGGCGGTGACTTAAGTCTGATGTGAAAGCCCACGGCTCAACCGTGGAGGGTCATTGGAAACTGGGTCACTTGAGTATAGAAGAGGAAAGTGGAATTCCATGTGTAGCGGTGAAATGCGTAGATATATGGAGGAACACCAGTGGCGAAGGCGACTTTCTGGTCTATAACTGACGCTGAGGCTCGAAAGCGTGGGGAGCAAACAGGATTAGATACCCTGGTAGTCCACGCCGTAAACGATGAGTGCTAAGTGTTGGAGGGTTTCCACCCTTCAGTGCTGGAGTTAACGCAATAAGCACTCCGCCTGGGGAGTACGGTCGCAAGACTGAAACTCAAAGGAATTGACGGGGACCCGCACAAGCGGTGGAGCATGTGGTTTAATTCGAAGCAACGCGAAGAACCTTACCAGGTCTTGACATCTGCTGCATAGCCTAGAGATAGGTGAAGTCCTACAAGACAGCAAGACAGGTGGTGCATGGTTGTCGTCAGCTCGTGTCGTGAGATGTTGGGTTAAGTCCCGCAACGAGCGCAACCCCTATCATTAGTTGCCAGCATTCAGTTGGGGACTCTAGTGAGACTGCCGGTGACAAACCGGAGGAAGGTGGGGATGACGTCAAATCATCATGCCCCTTATGACCTGGGCTACACACGTGCTACAATGGATGGTACAACGAGCAGCGAACTCGCGAGGGTAAGCGAATCTCTGAAAGCCATTCTCAGTTCGGATTGTTCTCTGCAACTCGAGAGCATGAAGCCGGAATCGCTAGTAATCGCGGATCAGCACGCCGCGGTGAATACGTTCCCGGGTCTTGTACACACCGCCCGTCACACCACGAGAGTTTGTAACACCCGAAGCCGGTGGCCTAACTTTTAGAAGGAGCCGTCGAAGGTGGGATAGATGATTGGGGTGAAGTCGTAACAAGGTAGCCGTATCGGAAGGTGCGGCTGGATCACCTCCTTTCTAAGGAGTAGTTGGAACCTACACGAAAGGTTACTGTCTTTGTTTAGTTTTGAGTGAGCTTCTTTATGAAGCAACTCAATCGATCATTGAAAACTGAATACACCAAACAAGATTGATCATATTCTCGATGCGAGGTATGACAATCACATTATTTCTTAAAAAAAGATATAATGAACCGAGAAATTGACCGAGTCTATGAGTAACATCATAGAGTTAAAAAATAAGCGAAAATATTGTGGTTAAGCAATAAAGGGCGCACGGTGAATGCCTTGGCACTAGGAGCCGATGAAGGACGCGACGAACAGCGATATGCTTCGGGGAGCGGTAAGTACGCTAAGAACCGGAGATTTCCGAATGGGGGAACCCAATGATTGTAAAAGATCATTATCCGCAAGGAAGGTAGACGCAGAGAACTGAAACATCTAAGTAACTGCAGGAAAAGAAAATAAGAATGATTCCCTAAGTAGCGGCGAGCGAACGGGGAAGAGCCCAAACCAGCGTGCATGCACGTTGGGGTTGAAGGACTCCATCACGAGACCAGACGATTTAGTAGAAGCCCATGGGAAGGGGCGGCAGAGAGGGTGAGACCCCCGTATGCGAAAGATCAACAGGCTCAGGAGTATCCTGAGTACGGCGGGACACGAGAAATCCCGTCGGAATCCACCAGGACCATCTGGTAAGGCTAAATACTCCCTAGTGACCGATAGTGAACCAGTACCGTGAGGGAAAGGTGAAAAGCACCCCGGAAGGGGAGTGAAAGAGTACCTGAAACCGTGTGCTTACAAGTAGTCAGAGCCCGTTAAGGGGTGATGGCGTGCCTTTTGTAGAATGAACCGGCGAGTGACGATAGTTGGCAAGGTTAAGTAGAAGATACGGAGCCGTAGCGAAAGCGAGTCTGAATAGGGCGTTAGTCAGGTGTCGTCGACCCGAAACCAGGTGACCTACCCATGTGCAGGTTGAAGGTGTGGTAAGACGCACTGGAGGACCGAACTCACATACGTTGAAAAGTGTGGAGATGACGTGTGGGTAGCGGAGAAATTCCAATCGAACCTGGAGATAGCTGGTTCTCTCCGAAATATATTTAGGTATAGCCTCAGAGTAAGAGATGTGGAGGTAGAGCACTGTTTGGACTAGGGGCCCATTCGGGTTACCGAATCTAGATAAACTCCGAATGCCACAAACTCATCTCTGGGAGTCAGACTGCGAGTGATAAGATCCGTAGTCGAAAGGGAAACAGCCCAGACCACCAGCTAAGGTCCCTAAGTAACTGTTAAGTGGAAAAGGATGTGGGGTTGCCTAGACAGCTAGGATGTTGGCTTAGAAGCAGCCATCATTTAAAGAGTGCGTAATAGCTCACTAGTCGAGTGACCCTGCGCCGAAAATGTACCGGGGCTAAACAGTCCACCGAAGCTGTGGATTCTAATTTATTAGGATGGTAGGAGAGCGTTCTATGTGCGGAGAAGCTGTACCGTAAGGAGCAGTGGAGCACATAGAAGTGAGAATGCCGGTATGAGTAGCGAAAGACAGGTGAGAATCCTGTCCACCGATAGACTAAGGTTTCCAGGGGAAGGCTCGTCCGCCCTGGGTAAGTCGGGCCCTAAGCAAAAGCCGAACGGCGTATGCGATGGACAACAGGTAGAGATTCCTGTACTTGGGAAATACGATTTAAGCAATGGAGGGACACAGGAGGTAAGTCCACGCAGACTGATGGAAATGTCTGTAGAAGCAACGAGTGAGATTGTGAGTCAAATGCTTACAATTAATGATGAGTTGTGATCTGGAGCGAAATAATAGTAGCGAAGGTGGATAATCAAACTGTCGAGAAAAGCTTCTAGCTAGTATGACCAACCCGTACCGCAAACCGACACAGGTAGTCAAGTGGAGAACACTAAGGTGAGCGAGAGAACTCTCGTTAAGGAACTCGGCAAAATGACCCCGTAACTTCGGGAGAAGGGGTGCTGACGCAAGTCAGCCGCAGTGAATAGGCCCAGGCGACTGTTTATCAAAAACACAGGTTTCTGCTAAATCGCAAGATGACGTATAGGAGCTGACGCCTGCCCGGTGCTGGAAGGTTAAGAGGAGCGCTTAGCGCAAGCGAAGGTGCGAATTGAAGCCCCAGTAAACGGCGGCCGTAACTATAACGGTCCTAAGGTAGCGAAATTCCTTGTCGGGTAAGTTCCGACCCGCACGAAAGGCGTAACGATCTGGGCACTGTCTCAACGAGAGACTCGGTGAAATTATAGTACCTGTGAAGATGCAGGTTACCCGCGACAGGACGGAAAGACCCCATGGAGCTTTACTGCAACTTGATATTGAGTGTTTGTGTGACATGTACAGGATAGGTAGGAGTCAAAGAGCTGTGTACGCCAGTATGCAAGGAGACGTTGGTGGGATACTACCCTTGTAATATGAACCCTCTAACTCGCGTGAAGAACACGGAAGACAGTGTCAGGTGGGCAGTTTGACTGGGGCGGTCGCCTCCTAAAGAGTAACGGAGGCGCCCAAAGGTTCCCTCAGAATGGTTGGAAATCATTCGTAGAGTGCAAAGGCAGAAGGGAGCTTGACTGCGAGACCAACAAGTCGAGCAGGGACGAAAGTCGGGCTTAGTGATCCGGTGGTACCGCATGGAAGGGCCATCGCTCAACGGATAAAAGCTACCCTGGGGATAACAGGCTTATCTCCCCCAAGAGTTCACATCGACGGGGAGGTTTGGCACCTCGATGTCGGCTCATCGCATCCTGGGGCTGAAGTCGGTCCCAAGGGTTGGGCTGTTCGCCCATTAAAGCGGTACGCGAGCTGGGTTCAGAACGTCGTGAGACAGTTCGGTCCCTATCCGTCGCGGGCGTAGGAAATTTGAGAAGAGCTGTCCTTAGTACGAGAGGACCGGGATGGACACACCGCTGGTGTACCAGTTGTTCCGCCAGGAGCATTGCTGGGTAGCTATGTGTGGGATGGATAACCGCTGAAAGCATCTAAGCGGGAAGCCAGCTTCAAGATGAGATTTCCCATTCGCAAGAAGTAAGACCCCTGAGAGACGATCAGGTAGATAGGCTAGAAGTGGAAGTATAGCGATATATGGAGCGGACTAGTACTAATCGGTCGAGGACTTAACCATGAGATTTCAAGGTAAGTAGAGGTGTATTCAGTTTTGAGTGATTGAGAGATTGCTCAAGATAACGATGAGATGACACTGTGTGGTGATGATGGCAAGAAGGACACACCTGTACCCATGCCGAACACAGCAGTTAAGCTTCTTAGCGCCGATGGTAGTTGGACCTTTGGTCTTGTGAGAGTAGGACGTTGCCACGCGTGTCATATCAAAGTTATTCCGCCATAGCTCAGCTGGCAGAGCGCATGACTGTTAATCATGATGTCGTAGGTTCGAGCCCTACTGGCGGAGTT
>NZ_JBNUPE010000029.1:0-5341 GCF_050409585.1 Facklamia sp. P9177 | reverse complement strand
TATACCATTCAATTAACCGTTTAAATACAAACTCCAACTTTTGAGGTTCACATCAATTCAGAAGATCTTTTTGTGAAAATATATTTGTTTAGTGAGCCTTTTCGTATTTATAATCCCATGATAGATGTTCTGCATCGATTTGAACTTGTTTGTCATAATCTTTCAGGACTTCTGCTGTTTTACCTGACAAAAAGATTAGAGCAATTATATTAGGTAAAGCCATTAGCCCCATTGATAAGTCAGCAATATCCCAAACTACACCAGGACTTGCAAAATAACCCATGGCAATTGCCATCAAAGCAACTAACTTAAAAGAATGAATGATTTTCCCATTATCAAAGATAAATTTAACATTGGACTCTGCAAAGAAAAACCAACCAACAATTGTAGTTAAGGAAAAGCTTGATAAGGCGATGGCTAAGAATGACTCTCCAATTTTTCCAAATTGAATTTGGAAAGCAGTTTGTGTCATGATTTGACCATACTCACCTAAAGCTTGAGGTGTCATAGCTTGGATTGTTTCAATGGAATAAGCCCCTGTTAAAAGATTTATCATGACCGTTGCCACACAAATAATAAAAGTACATATAAAAACACCAATCATGGCAATAAAGCCTTGTTCAGCAGGATGTGAAGTCACAGCTACTGCATGAGAATGGGGGGTTGATCCCATTCCGGCCTCATTTGAAAATAAACCTCTAGCTAACCCATATCGCATTGCTTGCTGAACACTGATTCCTAGCGCTCCTCCAGCTATCGCTTGAGGATTGAAAGCGCTATTAATAATCAACTTGATAGTGGGTATCAATTGATCAATGTTTAAAATCATAATTAATAATGCCACTAAAACATATGATATGGCCATAGTAGGAACAACACGCTCAGAAAATTTACCAATCCGCTCCATTCCTCCAATAAGGATCCAGCCAACCACCACTATTAAAACACAGGCTATCAAGAATTGATTTAAACCAAAAGCCGTATTCATTGACGAAATAATAGAGTTAGCCTGAACCATAATACCAACTAATCCAAGTGCAACAATGCACAAAACAGCAAAAATATATGCTAGCCACTTTTGCTTTAAACCATTTTTAATATAGTACGCAGGTCCTCCAACTAACGTACCATCTGAAACTTCCCTCTCCCTAAATACTTGAGACATGGTAGCTTCAGCAAACATTGTAGACATTCCTAAAAAGCCAGAAACCAACATCCAAAATGCCGCTCCCGGACCGCCACCAATAATAGCAGTTGCAATCCCTACTATATTGCCAGTCCCTACTTGAGCCGCAACGGCTGTAGCTAAAGATTGAAAAGGAGTCATGCCACCTTCTTTGGCTGATTTACCCTTTATAATATCTGATATCATACGTTTCAGAGCAGGAAAAACACGTGAAAACTGCGGGAAACCCAAACGAACAGTCATAAATAATCCGATTCCAATAAAAGCATATAAAAGAACATAATCCCATAAATAATCTCTAAGTGTTACAACAATATCTGAAAAATTCATTAAATAATTCCTTTCTTAATTAGAAACAGCTGAAGTAGACCTGTTAATAAATAAATAAATAAATAACTTTCATATATAGGTTCACTCCTTCCAAGATAATTTGTCGCTACTTGTTAAGATTAACACAAACTATAAGGTGAATTAATGGTTTTCATTAATTTTTTTAATCGTTTTACTCAATAGTATTATAGCTGATATGTTATTTTTAAACATTTGAATGCTTGAAGGAAATTGTGACTTAATTACTAACGTTCGATGTAGAATTTTAGTCATTCATAAGTATGCTAAATATCGAATAAGATTGATAAAAGGCATTCTATTTCATTTTTATGTTAATAAGTAGATTAGTTTGAAAGAACTTAGATCATTAACTAGAATTCTTAATTTTAAAAAGAAAGAAGTGGTATCCATCCGATATAAACACCGAATAAATACCACTTAAATAATCACAAAATATCAACTTTTATTATAACTTCCATAACCAAAATCCTAATGCGGCCGAGAAGACTCGAACTTCCACATCCTTAAGGATACCAGCCCCTCAAGCTGGCGCGTCTGCCATTCCGCCACGACCGCTCTATCAATAACGATAGTATATATTGTAACGAATCGGCAGCGCTTATGTCAACTTTTTATTTAGGATTTATTAGTTTTAATCCAATGCGTGACCGTTCACGATCAATAGAAATTACTTCTACTTCAACAATATCTCCCACGGCTACTAGCTCAGAAGGATGCTTAATGAATCGACCTTTTGGTGAACTTAATTTAGATATATGGATAAGTCCATCCTGTTTAACTCCAATATCAACAAAAACGCCAAAGTCGACAACATTTCTTACAACACCCTGTAACTGCATATTTTCCTCTAAGTCTTCCAGCTTCAAAACATCGTCTCTTAAAATAGGCGCATCCTGACCATCTCGAATATCTTGACTAGGATTTATCAAGCCTTCCAAGATATCCTTGGCTGTTTCTTTTCCAATTTGATAAGTTTGAGCAATCTGCTGGGTGTCTAAAGATTTTAAAATTTGACTGCTTTCTACTTGACCTATTTCATCTAAAGACAAGCCATTATCTTCTAGAATCCGTTCTGCAATTGCGTATGATTCTGGGTGAATAGAGGTCTGATCTAGAGGGTTTGTTCCTTTTATAATGCGTAAGAAGCCAACAGCTTGTTCATAGGTTTTTGGTCCCATGCGTTTCACTTTTTTAATCTGTTTTCGATCCTCAAACCTACCAATCTCATCTCTTAAAAGAATCACATTCTTAGCTGTTGCATGGGTCATTCCAGATACACGTTCTAATAATTGAATACTAGCAGTATTAATGTCGACTCCTACCTGATTGACTGTCATATTAACGACAAAATCCAATTCATCTGCCAATAAATTTTGGCTAACATCGTGCTGGTATTGTCCGACTCCCATTGATTTCGGATCAATTTTTATCAACTCTGCTAGAGGATCTTGCAATCTTCTTGCGATAGAAACTGCACTTCTTTCTTCTACTTGATAATCAGGAAATTCTTCACGAGCTATTTTACTAGCTGAATATACAGAAGCGCCTGCCTCATTAACAACTATAAACCGAATAGACCGGTCAATCTGCTTAACTACTTCACTTACAAAGACTTCAGATTCTCTACTTGCTGTTCCGTTACCAATAGCAATAACATCAACTTGATGTTGTTCAATCATTGACTTTAAAATAGTCGCTGCTTGTTGGCGCTTATAGTCAGTTGCAGGTGGATGCGGATAGATTACACCCTTATCTAGCACACGACCAGTTTCTGAAATAATCGCCAATTTGCACCCCGTACGATAAGCAGGGTCTAATCCGAGTACGCGAAAGCCCTTCATTGGAGGCTGTAAAAGTAAATGACGTAAGTTCTCTCCAAAAATAGCAATCGCATGGCGATCTGCCCTTTCAGTTTGTTCACTCCTAATTTCACGCTCAATTGCCGGCTGAATAAACCGTTTATAGGCATCTTTAATTGCTAACTCAATCCGCTCTTTTTGTTGGTTAGGCAGTTCTTCATCTAGAATATGCTTTTCTATATACTGAAGCGCCGGTTCCTCATCTACTTTGATTTTAACTGAAAGAACCCCTTCTTTTTCACCACGATTGGAGGCTAAGACACGATATTCAGCAATTTTCATTAGTTTTTCTTGGAAATCGTAATACATTTGATAAACTCCACGTTCGTCAATGTCTTGCTCTTTTAAAGTAGTGGTCCAATAGGCATTATATTTTGTATATTTTCGAATAAATTCTCGGAAATCTGCTCGATCCGATATTTCTTGAGCAATAATCTCATGGGCTCCTTCGAGTGCTTTGTCAACTGATGAAACCGACTCGTTAAGATATTTTTCGGCCTCTTGCTCCAGTGGAACATCTAAGTCTTTATTAGTTAGCATCCAACTTGCTAAAGGTTCTAAACCATTCTCAATAGCCACCATCGCTTTAGTCCGACGTTTTTTCTTAAAGGGACGATATAAGTCTTCTACTTGTTGTAATGTCTGTGCCTGTTCAATATTTTCTTGAAGGTCAGCATCCAGCTTCCCTTGTTCCTCAATCGCTTTTAAGACATCCTCTTTGCGTTGATGGAGATTTAAAGCATACTGATACTGTTTATCGATATCATAGATTTGAACCTCATCAAGAGACCCAGTCATTTCTTTACGGTAACGTGAAATAAAAGGGATTGTATTCCCTTCCTCCAATAAATTAAGAACCGCATTAATTTGATTGACTTCTATATTTAATTCGTTGCTAATGGATTTGATAATATTTGCTTGATTGTTTTCATTATTCATCCTATCATTCTCCTTCTAAAACTGGGACGGAATATATCTGAATTACTGCCGTTTTACTAACTTTCATAGCATGCAGTTCTCCTCCAAAGACACAACCACCATCAATTCCCCATTTCATATCTTTACGCCAAACATTGGAATTATAGTAATTCTGATGAAGCACCATAGTTGGAGTGTGCCCAAAAATAATTTGTTTACCGGTAGAATTCTTTGTTTGATGAAAGCTGTCTCTAATCCACAGAAAATCGTGATCAGAAGTGTTTTTCCAGTTTTCAAGCGACAAATCTACACCAGCATGAACAATAATGAATTCTCCATATTCAAAATAATAAGGGAGACCCTCTAACCAAGTTTCCAGCTTAGGATAAGTCTGTTTAATTTGACGAGCTAGTCGTCTGGCTTGTGATTTTACGACTTTCTCTTCAGGAATATTTAATAACTGACAAATAGTCGCTACTCCACCATTCATAATGTAATGATTAAAAAAATTATGCGGGCTTCGCAAAAAATTTAAGAGCATGGATTCATGGTTCCCTCTTAAACAGAGGGCATTCTTTTCTTTTTGAAGTTGCCATACACGGTTTAAAACAGCTAAACTATCATAGCCACGATCAATATAATCTCCAATAAAGACCAATCGCTCTTCTTCAGGTATCCAACTTGCTAATAGTTGATCTAATTCATCACTCATTCCGTGGATATCTCCGATAACAAATAAGTGCTCTGGATTATTTTTCACTGCTTCACCGCCTTTAAAATCGAATAAATTAAGTATAGCATAGCTTAAGTAGTAGGAAAATCATAGAATATTTTATAGAAAGCTCTATCAATAGTAAAGCCCCTCACGCAAGTTAGAATAAACTACTTGAAGGGCTTTATTGTTTTGGTTCTATAATAAACAGGGTGGATGGAAGAAAAAAACACTTCCTTCCATCCTATTTTTTGCTACACAAAAACACAGAAGTCCGATCTATTAAAAGTGGTAACTAAAATAGAAAGGACTCTG
>NZ_JBNUPE010000028.1:0-5618 GCF_050409585.1 Facklamia sp. P9177 | reverse complement strand
CAATCAAAAGTTCACACTTTAGCGAACCAATTTGCTAAAGAACACTTAGCAAAGATAAGGCCAAATTATAGCGACAATTACTTCAAAGGGTGGAAAGGTTTATTCATACGAAGAATTCATTCTCGTATAAAAAATGTGATGAATGTGGTTCGATACACAGCTGTTAAAAGAGAAAGTTTTGAAGATTTGATGATCTACTTAGACAGTTTATCTTATCAATCGTTTAGTGGTAGCGAGCTGAACCCGACACCTGGCATTTTAAAAATTATGGAAGTAGAGGGTGTCAATTAATGAAATGCCCAGCATGTCATAAAGAAATGGTAATCACGAATCAAACAGAAAAGACAAAGACGTTTTATTGTTCAATATGCGACAAAGTGAGGTCTAAAAGGAGGGAGGATAATCATGGAACTGACACCAATACCAAATGATGTAATGTTTGCCACAACCACACAAAAACTACCTGAAGTCATTCTAGGACTTGGAAAACAACAAGCTGCTAGATACGTTTCAGAAATGTATGAAGATCCAGAATTTTCAGACGGGGTGATTAAACCGACACAAAAGACAACGATAGTAATTATCTCTAGGTTTATTGAATTCCTTAGAAAAATGGATGCAGAAAAATTTAAGTAAGGAGGAACGCAAATGAAAAACATAATTAAAAACGTCGCCCTAGTCACTACAGGATTGATAGTCGGTGTAGTGGTAGGACGAGTGGGAAACCAATTCAGCAACATAGTGGTGAATAAAAACGGAATTAAAATAAAGGACAAAAAAATTAAGATTCTTTAATATCAACAAAATTTTTGTTAGGACTAGACAAGTCGGGCGTTAAAGTACCATCAATTTCTTTTATAAAATTATGACTTGAAAAAACATTTGTTCCTTCGGGAGATTGTTCTGTGATTAATATCAAACCATTAGAATATTTAATTCTAGTTTTGATATAGCCTGGACGCATTTCGATAACCTGAAATTGAGGCATTTGTCCATCACCATTAATTTTCAAATCCATTTTCTCACCTCGCTTTCTATTTTTTTGTATTACCTAAATCAGAAATACTACTTATACCATTAGCAAACGACTTGGTAGCGTTGATTACATCTGGCGTTATATGAGAAAGAGCTTCTGTTCCCAAGTTAGACTTAGCGAATGTTTTAGCAAGTTCTGTCGAGTTCTTCAATAAATCATTCACTCCAGTCTGAATGGTGGGGCAACACAATTTAAATATATCACAATCAAGATACACGATCAACAAGATGTAGTGCTTAGATAAAAACAATACACAAGATATGGGGGTAAATATGTTAGAAAAATTAAAAAAAATAATCATTGATGATGGAAGAAGTATCTATGAAATAGCAAAAAAATCAGGATTAACCTACTCACTAGTCCACAACATAGTGAATGGAAAGACAAAGAAAACTATACGATTAGAAACTGCTTTTAAATTAGCAGATGCACTAGGAGTGGATGTAAATGAATTTAGGGAAAGGGAGAGTTAAATGAACATCAAATTAGAAGAAAACTGTGAACGATTAAAAAGAGAAAAACTGCAAAAAATGAAGAAAAGACAAGATAACATTCTTTACTTCGTTCTTAATTTTTTGTTTTTCTCCATTATCGCATGGCCGTTTGTTTCATTACTTTTTGAAGAGTTGGGATGGTACTAATGAAAAACAACATAAAAAAAGTCCGCACGGCAATGCGGACTAACACATAAATCTAGGAGGATTATACCATGAATCAACGATTTTTAAAAGGCTCACGGGATAGTTTAGGAGTCCCGTTGGAACCAGACGAACTATTACCCATTTACTATGATTGGGAAGGAGAAGCGATTTATCCAGGTGAAGAATACTATGAAACGCCCGATGGAAAAGTTCTTGCAGATAATATCGAAGATTATCTAGGTAGAAGGTTGGTGGCTGGTTGTGAGTAATTACGAAATTGCACAATCAAAAGAAGAATGGCACGAGCTGAGAAGTAAAGGTTTAGGAGGCTCTGATATTGGAACATTGCTAGGAGTAAACCCTTATAAATCAAAGTATCAGCTATGGCTAGAAAAAACAGGACAGGTTGAGTCGCCAGATATTAGCGACAAAATAAGAATAAAAATAGGAAATGAGTTAGAGGATCTTGTGGCCAGAATGTTTGAAGATGAAACAGGTCTAAAAGTTCAAAGAGACAATAAGACACATTTTCATAAAGATTATCCGTTTTTATTAGCTAATATTGACCGCAAAATAATTGGAGAAAAAGCGCTACTTGAGTGCAAAACTACTAGCGCATTTTCTGCTAAGCAGTGGAAAGACGAAGAGATTCCAGCGAGCTATCTAATGCAAGTTCAGCATTACCTAAACGTTTTAGATTATGACAAAGCATACATCGCCGTTATTATTGGAAACCATGATTTCGTGTGGAAAGAAATTGAACGAGATGACGAATTAATCAACATCTATACAAGAATGGCAGTTGAGTTTTGGGAAAGCAATGTTTTAAAAGGGGAACCACCTGAAGTTGACGGATTGGAAGTAACAAAAGAGGCTCTCAATATGGTGGAAATAGAAGAAAACACTTTACCTATGTCTAAAGAGATGTTAGAAGCAGTGGACTATATCAAGAAATTAGATGCAGATATTGATGTTTTAAATCAAGAAAAAGAAAAGTATCAAAACAAGATTAAACAGGAAATGACAAAGAGCGAAGCGACTGAATTATTTTCATTGGACTATTCGGTTACATGGAGACCATTTACACGTATCACACTTGACAGCAGACGATTAAAAAAAGAAATGCCAGAAATATATCAAGAGTTTAGTAAAGAAACACATTCAAAAAGATTTTCGATTAAGGAGAGATAAATATGGCTACAAATCAATCATTAAAAAATCAATTGCAACAAAGTAATTCACAGCCTCCTATGCAGGCTAACAATTCGGTGAAGGGTTTATTAAACAGTCCAGCTATTCAAAACAAATTTAAGCAAGTTTTAAAAGATAAATCAGCAGGGTTTACTTCGAGCTTGCTAACGCTTGTAAGCAACGATTCATACTTAGCAGACAGTCAACCAATGTCTATTATTACTGGGGCAATGCAAGCGGCGCAATTAGACTTGCCACTTGAAAAACAATTTGGTTTCGCTTATCTAGTGCCTTTTAACACAAAAGAGAATGGAACATGGGTTAAGAAAGCACAATTCGTTCTTGGTTATAGAGGATATATTCAACTGGCCCAAAGATCAGGGCAATATAAAGCCATCAATGTAGGAAGCATTTATGAGGGTCAATTGGTAAGTTGGAACCCTTTAACAGAAGAATTAGATATCGATTTTGATGCGAAGGTTAGTGACACAGTAATTGGCTACTTTGGATATTTCAAATTGTTAAATGGTTTTGAAAAGACTGTCTTCTGGACGAAGGAACAGATTGAAAAACATCGCATTGAGAACAATAAAGCGAAGAATAAGACACAACTTTCTGGAGTATGGGCATCAAATTATGATGCAATGGCTCAAAAAACAGTTTTAAGAAGTCTTTTAAGTAAGTGGGGTATCTTATCCATTGAAATGCAAAAAGCGGTCATAGCTGACGAAACAATATCTGATGACATTTCAGAAGATGGCGAATTTGTTATTAAAGATGTTACGAGTGTTGAAGATGATGAAACAGAAGATCATGAAGCTGAAATAAGCGAATTCTTAGAAGAAGGAACAGAAGACAAATCAGCAGAGCAGGAAGCACTGTTTGAAACAGGCGTCAAGTCATCGTTAGAGCAGGAGTGATCGTGTGGCAGATATTAAATGGATAAAGTTATCCGTCAATATGTTTGACGATGAAAAGATAAAACTTATTCGAACGATGCCAGAAGGCGATTCTATCAGCATGATATGGATACAAATGCTTTGTCTTGCTGGAAAGATAAATGACGGTGGAATGATTTATATGGGACAAAATTTAGCATATTCTGATGAAATGTTAGCAACCATTTTAGGTCATCCGATAAATATCATGAGGGCTGCTCTTAATACATTAGAGCAGTTCTCCATGATTGAAATAAATGATGACGGAATGATAGATATTGTCAATTGGGAGAAACATCAGAGTACAGACAAGATGGCTATTGTAAGAAAACAGAACCGAGACAGAAAGAGGAAGTATGATCTTCGAAAAAAATTAAGAGAGTTAGGTTATGATCCTGATTCTAGTGAAGTTCCTACCAAACTTGATGAATTAGAAGAATATGTAGATAACGTTAGTGTAACGTTACGTAACGCCCTAGAAGTAAGAAGTAAGAAGTTAGAAGATAGAAGTAAGAAGATAGAAGTAAGAAATAATAATAATGATCTTCAATCTATTGTCAATTTCTATCAAGAAAACATCGGTCAAGCAAGTTCTTTTGTAATCGACTCTTTAAGAGACTGGTCAGAGATGATAAGTCCAGATGTAGTGATGGAAGCTATTAAAGTAGCAATAGAAATGAACATTAAAAACATGAAGTATATCAATGGAGTATTAAAAAATTGGCTTAGTCGAAATGTTAAGACGGTAGAAGATGTTAACGCACTAAGAGTAGAACACGAAAACAAAAAAGCTAAACGAAACTACAATCAGCACATAAAAACTGAACCAGTGCCAAGCTTTATGACGAATAAGCAAGAAGTGAAATCAGAAGTTGTTAGTAAAGAAAAGCAAGAAGAAATGAAGAAAAGACTGAAAGAAACTTTGAAATCTTGATGGGAGGATTTTAAATGTATGCAGTTATTAATGAGGAAACGGGAGAGGTGTTAGAACAATTTGATACGAAACCATCAGCCGTAAGGTGGTGGAGAGAAAAAAACTTGAATGACAAGGGAGTGTTCGAAGCGCCTTTCTTGGTAGCGATACAAAAGGTGGATAAAGAACACCATTCTGTTTTTAAAGATCCTCTTAAAAAATTTGAACAAGTGGTTCCTCAACGTAAAAAGAAAGGGATTCAAACCTTCGCTATTTATAAAGGCGAAACAATTATCATGATTGGAACGGCAAGAGAAATCGCAGAAAAATACGAAGTGGATACACAAATAGTATATGGATACGCAAAAGATATGAAAGTGAGGAAAGGTGGCGTTTTTAAAGACCTAAGGTTTGCTCCTTACGATGATGAGAATTGGAGAGGAATGGATAAGATTTGAAATTTAAACCTAAAAGAAAACACAAGTACAGAGCTAAGAAAGTAGTTGTGGATGGAATTACTTTTGATAGCAAAGCAGAGGCTATGTATTACAACCACACGGGCAAATTTACTCATGAATATTTTTAGGAGGGAACAATGAATACAGTCCAATTAATCGGCCGTTTAACTAAAGAAGTAGACCTTAGATATACTTCATCTGGAACACCGGTTGGAAGTTTTACTCTAGCAGTGAACAGAAGCTTTACTAATCAACAAGGCGAGCGTGAAGCAGATTTTATAAGATGCGTGATTTGGCGTAAAGCTGCAGAGAACTTAGCTAATTTTACACGCAAAGGGTCACGAATCGGTGTTGAAGGATCTATTCAAACTAGAAATTATGACGATGATCAAGGAAATAAAGTTTATATCACAGAAGTTAATGTTAGGAACTTCCACTTGT
>NZ_JBNUPE010000027.1:0-7207 GCF_050409585.1 Facklamia sp. P9177 | reverse complement strand
CATAAGCATGCCCATTTAGAAGCACCTTGTGTAACATATGTTTGACAACTCTAGAAGATAAAAAATGCTAAAAGTTAAAACCTCTTGAAAAAACGAACATACGTTCTATAATGTTGAAGAGGTGATTCGATGTTGAAGGAAGAACAAGCGCTGGAAATTAATTTTTTTGATTTGGCCTATCGACAATTAGAAGAAGATTATATGAGATATTCAGCTGTAGGTTTGCCTCTTTATTGTGTAATCGACAGCATTATTAAGATGATGCAAAGAGATGAGATAACATTTTTTATCTTACCTCGAGCAAAAAGTTTAGACGGCAAAAATCATTGTTTTTATTTTCGTGTAGTTGATAAGTTCTATGAATATCGTGGCTGTGATTTGTTTTAAAATTTATTTAATGGACAAACATGCAGAACATATTATTAATAAGTAAAGATGTTATAATCAAAGTGGAAACGTTTTTTTGAATTGAATTGAATTGAGTTGAGGGGTATCTAAAGGTCGTTAGTTTAAAATGTAAAAAGGAATGATAAATATGTTAGAACAAACAAAGAGTCAAGCTGTTAATAGAACAAATTTTTGGATAATAGCTGATTTCATCTCTTTTTTTCTTACCATATTTGTCAATTATTTGGGGGGATCAGGTTTAATTAATGATATGAGCCAGCAAGAAGTATCTGCTAAATATACAACACTGATTACTCCCGCTGGTTTTGCTTTTAGTATATGGGGTGTGATTTACACCTTAGTGTTAATCACGCTGACTTATTTAGCCTTTAAGCGTGATGATAAAAAAATTATGCATACTATTTCACTGATTTCTCCTTTATTTATCGTTTCCTGTCTTTTTAATATGGGTTGGATCTTTAGTTTTTCATACGAATTGATAGGTCTTTCTGTTGTGATGATTTTTATATTACTCTTAGCATTAATGAAACTGATTGAAAAAATTAATTATAACAGTAAAAATATTTCTTATAATTTACCAGCTTACGCTTTTACACTCTATGCTGCTTGGGTTTTAATCGCAACTTTTTTAAACATCTCTATTTTCTTAGTCAAAATAGGCTGGGATGGCTTTGGTATCTCAGATTCAGTGTGGTCATTGGTGGTTATTATTATTGCCATTGTTTTCGTTGTAGGCTATGTCTTTATGTATAAGAATGCTTTCTTTCCTATCTCAATAGCTTGGGCTTTCTATGGCATTTATAGTAATTATGAAGAAGGTGTACATAGTCCGGAATTAGTAACAAGTATTAAAGCTGTCTTATTAGCTGGTTTAGCTATCTTAGTAGTATCGGCTATCTATCGGTTTGTTAGGAATAAAAATAGCATCTTCCCAAAGGATGTAAACAGCCAAAATCAATGAGTAGAAAGGGAACAAATATGGTGGGTCAAAATTTCAAAAAAAGAAAGTCAATCTCTTTGGAGAAGAAATAAGTATTTAGTTCTTTCTAAATTACAAAATATTTACTTAGAGATTAAAGAGCACCTTAAAAATGATCATGTTGACCTCGAATATGTTCGTGGAAAAAAGATATTGCCGAAAAATGCCAGAAAACCAAAAGCAAAGCGTAAATGCCTTGCTTCATGGATGGGCTTATTTTGAAAAACAAGCCAATCAGCAGGAAAAAGATGATTTTTTAAGCAGCTTAGAGGTCTATCCACAAGGAAAAATCGAACCAAATGATGTCATTAAATATATCAACCATTTACTTGAGCGATACACCAATTCTTATTTGCAGGCATCGACTTTACTAAAATAAAAGCGAATTTAAATAAATTTCCAATTAGAGTCTTCTACTCATTTAATTTAAGTTTTTAACTTGGATTGAAAGGTGAAAGGCTCTTTTTATTAGAAAAAACCTTCCAAAAGGAAGGTCAAAATTAATTAGAGTTAATTTGAAGGTTGATATCTACCAAATGCGATAAGCTATAGCAAAATCCATTTGGCCAATAGCTTTATCCCAACGACAAGTCATAAAGGCAGCCATGTCATCGCCATTTCCGTAATAGGCAAGGAAGGGAATAGAATCTTCATTATAGAAATAGTTATATTGGAAGTCGGTTTGAATGGGAATGATTGCTGTGATTTCATAGCCTTTGGATATTCCGTCCTTATCTGTAACAATAAATTCATTACCCGGTTCAAAATAATTGTTGCTAGCAAAGGGAGCAAAAGCTCCTGTATTAATATGGTCATAATAATGGCCAAAAAAGGTACGGATACCATTCATTCCAACTTGAGGAACACCATCTATCCCTAATACATCATTCACTTGGTCAAAGTCATCTTTACTGCCTGTATTATCTTCTAAAGGAATATATTCGACGACGATCCCATTTGATTCGATGGTATTGGGGTTTTTTCCTAAAACTTTTCCCTCGGTATGCATAACGTCTAAATAGTTTTTTGGAATGATGGCTTCTTGATTTTGATAGTCTTTGTTCTTCTTATCATACTTTGTGACTTTTGAATTGCCATCCTTGATTAATTGTTCGGTCATCGCCCCTGCTTTAGCAGTTTCTTTTTTTTCTAGTTTCAAACTGGATTGAATTTTTGCAGGAATTCTCTCTTTTTCTTTATTTTCAGCACTGGCCTCAAGGGTTACTGTCATAATTCCTAATGTTAAACAGAGGACTTTAATAAAAAATTTATTCTTCATAGTGACCACCTCTCAAATGATTTGTTATTTATAATATGCTATACAAGTTATCAAATAGCAACAACTTTCACTTTAATGTAATATAGAAGAAAGATTGATATATAAATCTATAACATTAAATCAGATTATTCAGCTTAAAATTATCAAGCAATAAATTTAATTCTTAGCTAAAAAGGGTGTGTAAGATGAATATTCATTATCAAAGTAAACAAAATCTATCTAATAACGACATACAAGCAGCAAAAGATCTTTTAACACACAAACATCAAGTGGATCGAACCTTTTCTGATCCGTATCTATTTAATCGATACAATTTTGATCGATCAATGCCTAGTTTTTTTACGGCCTATAAAGATCGGAAAATGATAGGTTTATTAGCAGTTTATGCCGATGATGCTGAAGCGGAACTTTCAATAATTGTCGATCCAAACTATCGACGCAAGGGCATAGCATCTAAACTTTACGAAAACTTTCAATCAGAAACTGCTTCTTATGGAATTAAATCTCTTACTTTTAAAACGGAACGCATATTTATAGATGAAAATCCAAAATTTTTAGTCTCTTTAAACTTATTGTTAACAGATGAGGAAGTATTAATGGCTTATGGGACAAGTCCTTACTTAGTTGAAGAACGTTTTGATATTAAAGTTCTGATTGCTTCTGAGGAACATGTAGAGGAAATTGCTCGCTTTCAATCCGAAAGCTTTGAGGATGATTATGAGCTGAGCCTACGATATGCTAGAGAAACAGTAGCAAACCAAGAAAGCCCCATCTATGTAGCCCTATGCCAAGGGTATGTAGTTGCATCCATTTCTGCTGACCAAAGCTCAGATGTCAATTATTTATTTGGTGTTGCAGTGGACCCAAATTTTCAAGGGCAGGGAATTGCCACTTACCTAATGAAGCAAACAATTAATGATTTGATTCAATCAAATCATAAGCCTTTCCACTTAACAGTTGAAGCAGATAACCAAACTGCATTTAATCTTTATAAAAAGTTAGGGTTTAAGGAAATCACTCGTATTGTCCACTTAGAACTTAAAAAATAGAACATTTAGTACAGCCACTTGACTTTCTAGCTCTTAATTTATGAAAGCATCATTTACTTTCAAATAAAGTTTGACAGATCAATAATTTTGGACTATACTAGGTAAGTAGTAAAGAAATAAGTTAATTAAGTCATTTCCATTCAACAAATGTAAATCTTCTTTTTAATTATTTAGTTATTGCAATACAAAGTGCTTAAGACGCACACAGGAGGATTTATATATGAATACAGGTACAGTAAAATGGTTTAATGCCGATAAAGGTTTTGGTTTCATCGAAGGACAAGATGGGAAAGATGTTTTTGCACATTTCTCAGCTATTTCTGGAGACGGCTTCAAAACATTAGATGAAGGCCAAGCAGTGTCTTACGATGTTGTTTCAGGCGATCGTGGCGACCAAGCCGCAAACATCGTAAAACTTTAATATAATTTAAACCCACCAGCAAAGCTGGTGGGTTTTTTTGTGTTTTTTATAAAAGGATTGACAAGTGTTATATACTGTTATACACTGTTTACGAAAGGGGCAAAATGCATGCAAATAATTATCGATAATACAAGTATGACTCCTCTTTATGAACAAATTGTAGACCAGATAACTGCAATGATTCTAGCAGGAGAAATACCGACTGCAAGTGCGCTTCCTTCCGTGAGATCCCTTTCTAAGGAATTGAAGATCAGTGCGCTAACGGTCAAAAAAGCTTATGACCAATTGGAGAGAGAAGGGTTTATTGAGACAGTTCATGGTAAGGGCTCCTATGTTTTAGAAGCCAATCAAGAACTTTTACGTAATGAACAGTTGATGCAAGTGGAAGCTATAATGGCTCAAGCAATTGAGAAAGCACAACTTTTTCACTTAAGTAAAGATGAAATGCAGTCCATATTTGATTTATTAATGGGGGATTGGGATGTTAAAAGTTAATCATTTAAAGAAAAATTACGGTTCTTTTCAGCTCGATTGCAGTTTGCAAGTTAAAGAAGGAATGGTAACTGGCTTTTTGGGTAGGAACGGATCTGGCAAGACAACGACGATTAAGGCGATTCTTGGTTTGATCTTTCCTGATCAAGGGGAAGTTGAACTTTTTGGGCGTCCGGTTAATCAGTTATCTGGTCATGACAAGGAGAAGTTGGGGGTCGTTTTGTCGGATTCCAATTTTAGTCGAGTGATGAATTGTAAAGAAGTTTTAGCTATCTTAAAGCGTAGCTATCGAAACTTTGATGAGGCCATGTTTAGACATTTTGTAGACCAGCAAGGCTTAACGTGGGATAAAAAGTTTGAAAAATTTTCGACAGGTATGCAGGCAAAACTGAAAGTAATTACGGCCATTTCGCATAAAGCTCAATTTTTAATAATGGATGAGCCGACCTCAGGGTTGGATGTAGTGGCGCGTGAAGAAATATTAGATATTTTGCGTGAATACTTAGACGAGTCTCCGCAAACGAGCATTTTAATTTCTTCCCATATTGCCACAGATTTGGAAGGGATTTGCGATGATTTCTACCTTATCGATCAAGGTAAAATAGTTATGTACGAGGAAATGGATCAACTTTTATCTAGCTATGGTATTTTAAAGCTTCGTCAAGAAGAACTGGATCAGATCGATCAAACGCATATCATTAAGATTGATCAGACAAATTATGGTTATTGCTGCTTAACCAATCAAAGACAGTTTTATTTGGAAAATTATCCACAAGTAATTATCGAAAAAGCTTCGGTGGATGACTTAATTAAATTAATGGTAGGTGGTCGCAAATGAAAGGATTGCTTTATAAAGATTGGCTACTAATTCGTAAGATGGGTCTGCAATTTCTGATACCAGTAGTGGTAGGAATCATTGTGCTTTATAGTGGGGACGATAAATTATTTTTTATGACTTACACCTCGATGGTAGGTATATTCTCCATTATTTCGACTATTTCTTACGATGAGTATGATAATGGCATGCCCATGCTTTTATCGCTACCGTATACACGGCAAGACTATGTGCGTTCAAAATATTTGTTTGCAGTTATAACCATCGTTACTTTATTGGTTTTTGAAGTGGGCTTAATCACCAGTATGGCTACCTTCAAAAATATTGAAGAATTTTCTTTTACTGACAACTTTCTTGAAATATTGAGTACTTTAGTGGTATCTTCTGCTATGTGTTGGATTTTGCTTCCCATTTATTTAAAATATGGTGTTAAAAAAGCAATGATTGCCATGATGGTAGTAGGTGGCTTATTATTTGGAGGAATAATGGGAGTTCTTTATCTTATTAAGGAGTTTAAGTTAATTTCATTGGATCAAATACAGTTCTTGCAAAATTTCTTAGCAAATGATTGGAATGTTTTCTTTTTATTTATACTAGTGATAGCAGGAATAATGGGCATATCCTATTATATAAGTAGCAGAATTATGCAAAAGCGGGAGTATTAAATTGTGAAGGCAAGTATAGAAATGTCATTGATCAAGATTAAACGTTCACTTAAGTCATTCATATTAAAATTCAGCTTAGAAAATCAATGCCCCTTTTCGATGTTCTCCACGAATAAATAATCAGTGTAAAGCGATGTAAAATTAATAAAAGGAGGTGGTGGCTTATGAAAGGTTTGCTATATAAAGATTGGCTATTAATTCGCAAGACCAAGTTACATATTTTTTTACCAATAATAATGATTTTCATTATCTTGTATATTAAATCTGGTGACCTGGCTTTGATGAGTGTTATTTCAGTTTCAATCTTATCTTTGATACTGTCACCCATGACTTATGATGAGAGGGAAAATGGGATGCCAATGCTTTTGACCCTACCATATTCGCGCGAAGATTACGTATATTCAAAATACTTTTCCTTAATCATAGGGTTAATAGGTTTATTAGTTTTTGAAGTTTATTTGACTTCACTCGTCGCTTATTTTCAAAGTCCACAAACTTTCAATTTTATAGACAATCTTTTGACGATACTAATGATTTTGGCTGTTAGCTCAATCCTGGTTTTGATACTGTTACCTATTCAATTAAAATTTGGCTCAGAAGGGACACTATTAATAATCTTTAGCTTTTTAGTCCTTTGTATTGTTGGAGTGGTTCTCTTTTTATTCAGTGAAAAGATAATTTCAACAGATTTATACAGGATTTTGAAAAACTTCTTTTCAAATAAATGGAGCCAACTCTTTACTTCCATACTAGTCATGAGTTTTACTTATTTTGCTTCCTTAATTATAAGTATGAAGATTATGAGAGGACGTGACTATTAAATGAACAAGGGAGTAAAATTCGACAATCATTTAAGTGTTTTCAGCTGAAACATTTTATCGAGTAATAATATATAGGATGTTAAAACAGCTATTTAATAATTCGTATCATTTCAATTGGCTTACAGCCGCTTGACTTCCCAGCTAATTATATATGAAAGCATCATTTACGTTTAACAAAAGCATCATTTACTTTCAAATAAAATTGTCAACCGTAAATGAAAATGTCCTGAAATTTTAAAAATTTGCGGGATAAAACTA
>NZ_JBNUPE010000026.1:0-7590 GCF_050409585.1 Facklamia sp. P9177 | reverse complement strand
AATAGAAGTAGTCATTGCTGCTGAAAAAGGATTAGTAATTGAAGAGCACCCAAGACTTTCCATCTCCTCTTTATATGCGCTCCAAGTAGTTTTAGAAACAACGTTTTGAGCATTTTTTCCATAACCCGAGTTAACCATAGTCTTCAAGATCAAATCCTCAAGAGATTTATTACCACACTGATCTTTCGCAAAACCACGATCACGAACTAAATCGTGTACTGCATGAGCGAGAGATCGACTTTCACCATTTTTAGTCATAAGAGGACTTAAAATGAAGCCACGCTCACAAAAAATTTCAGCTCCAAGTTTTAAAGCGAGATAAATTTCAGGGCCCATGGCATACACGCCATCCATACCATCGCTTGAACGAGGAAAGACTAAATTACCTTCCACGTCCACTGGAATACAAGGGAATTTAACGTTATCAGGGAATTTAAAGCGGATATAGCCTACCAAAGGTAAAATAGGGTTATATCGCCCAAAAACGGCAAAATGAGCTAATTTAAGGGGTTCCCTAATAATCTCGTTAACGACAGGAGAATCCCAATCAATATCAGGTACTAACGCCATTGCGGTAGGATAAGCAGATTGTAAATCATAATCGTAAGTCTTATCACTAAAATAACCAATCAAAGAAGAACCATTATAACCACCGTGATAAGCTTCAGAACAATAATGCTGAACTTCGCCAGCAAGGCGGGTTATAGGTTCAAAATTGCTAGCGTCAAGAAAACCAGGCCCATCAGATCTTCTAACTTTACCTTTCTTCACAGACTCAATCCCCCTATACTTCCGATTAAAATCGTTAGTACTATCAACATCTAAAACATCCATCATATAAGACTTCATAACACTTGAAGTGGCTGAAGTTATAGAGACAGCGACTTGTTTGTTAAAACCGTACAAAGCAGACACATAAAGCGCTGTAACCGTAGAATCTCGCATAGAATATTCAAAATATAAACGAGGGTTAATCTCTAACAATTTATTCATGTGTGAGATATACCCAAAAATCTTTAACTTAGGTATACCTAAAGCATTACCTAAATTTTCTAACCCTTTTTTACCTGCTGGAGCTTGAGCCATCGTATCTCTAATACTCAAACTTACGGGAAAAGCATAAAACCCGTTTCTAACAGTTTTTCGATATTTAACCATTCGAATCATAGGCTGTAAGGTAATAGTTCCACCCTGCACGTCAGAACAATACCGCAATAAATTATCATAATCATGCTTAAAAAATAAAGTAGATAAGTCAACTTTACCAGCATGACAAACCAAAGTAACGTCAATTTTAGAATCTTTAGGGAAATCATAATGAGGTTTAAACCAAGTCCAATCGCGTTCATCCTCTCGACAATATTTATTAATTTCATGATAATCATGCAATGTATCGATAGGTTGAGAAAGAGGATCACCATTTAACAGAGGATGAACGCGATATGAAGAATGAACGACATCACTATGTTTATCAAAAATCTCCCACAACGCATTACCGTTAGAATCAAATCCTACACAAGCCTTACACTTAAAATAATCATGAACTCGCAAAGAATTTAATCCTAAATCAGAAAAAATTGCAGAAAGAGCTAAATCTAAACTCAACAGCTTACTAGAAGTCTTTAAGAAGATATATTCATACAAATCAGAACCATAAACAACAGAAAATTGCCAAGACAGCAATTTACGAGGTTCACCGTAAAATTCAGTATCAAAACCAATAACTAAAGAATCCTTCTTACCTTGAATCTTTCGCAAACTTTCAAACTTATTAAAGTTTGAAATCGAAGGTAACAGATCACCGTTTTCGATGCAGGTGACACCGGGGTCAACCTCTTCTACGGGTGTCCCATAGAGCACGTTGACCCCACCCTTAAACGTTGATAAGACTGGGATTGTGAAATTTTTCACTGGTGGCAGAAATGATTTCTGCCACCGATTTTCAGTCTTTTTTGAGTTATTTTTATCAAAAAAGCACCTCTCGCTCTTAGGTCTTTTGGTTACCAATTTTTTATAGTCTAAACCGTAATCTGTTAAATTCTTTAGATAATCTTTTAAAGGGGTTTGTCTTTTGTATAGTTTGAAATCGTCTATTTCCTTTGTTATAAATTTTTTGTTGATTTCTGTTTTATAAATGCCTATTTTTAATGGTTTAAAGCCCGATTTTAAAACTTTGCGTCTTATTTTAGTTTTTGTTTGTTCTGTAAGCATTAAAAAAGCCCTCCTAATTTTAGGCGGCTTCTTTTTCTAGTTTATTTTTCTAAATTGTATGCTATAATGTATTTAGAATTTAGTAATAGAAAAAGAGTGACCGCTCTTTTTTATTCAAAGGTTTCGAGGTGACCGTCTCGAGACCTTTTTTATTTGCTGTTATTATATCATATTTTGAAAGTGTTTTTAATCTTTTCCCACCAAGTTTTATGAGGTTTTTTATTGTTGTTTTCTTTATTCGTTGAATGTAAGCTGTTTTCTGACGTATCAATTAAATTATTTTCTAATTGGTTTAATCTTTTTTGTGTTGCTTGATGTAATACTTGCTCATTATTTAAGAGGTTTGTAAGCTCTGAAATTGTTTTATCTTTTTGTTTTAATTGTTCAATTAATGCTTCGATAGCTGCTGCTTCTTGTTTATTTACTGTTGTTGTGGGATTTAATTCTTTTTTTATTTCTTCTTCTTGTGCTGGTGTAATGATCTTACGACCTTTAGAATCTTTCTCAATTGTTTTAAACTTGTTTAAACGTTTGTAAATAGTTTGTACGGTTACATTTAACTCTTTTGCTAGCTCTGCTACAGTCTTTCCTGTCAATTGCTTTATACCACCTTTAAACATTATTTAAATTTTATTTTAAACTAGTTTTAAACCTATTTAAACGTTAGTTTTTGTTGCTTTTATATTTTTTTAGCGAGTAGTTTATTTTTTTCTTTGAAAACGTTTTTTATTATGTTAGAGTCAATATAGATGAATGTTATGAAAGGAGAAAACATTATGAAGTTGAAGAAAAGTTTAATTGTTGGTGCGTCTATTTTAGTAATGGCTCCTGTAATTTCTACTGGGTTTGCTACTTTAAATGTTCTTGCGAATGAAAGTGTTCAAGAACAGGTATCGTCTGTTAAAGAAATTGGCAATATAGACTATTCGGAATTTGTTGAAGTATATAAAGATGGTGATACTACTATCTCAACTATTTCAGATGATAATGTTGATAAGTTATTAGAACAAAATGGGTTTGATTTACCAGAAGAATCCTCTGATGAAAGTTCGGTTTCGATGACTCCATATAGGTTGGAAACGAATGTGACAAGAGTTGTTAAACATGGAAATGGAAATTATGATGTATATATATCTTCTGGAGTAATGAATAAAATGATAAGCGCTGGGATTAAAGGGGCAAAGTCTATTTTGGGAGCAATATTAGGAGCAGTTTTGAAGGGAAATGCGGGAGCAGCAGTAGGATTTATTAGTGGTATAGTATCAGACGTATTCGAGTTTGGTAATGTTAAACATGGTAAAGTTTTTGTTATTAGAAACTATGCCTATCAGTATTGGTACCATCAGTAGAATGACAGTTAAATATTATTATGAATAAATTTAATATTAACCCTCATTTAAAATCTTTTTTACAGGTATCTGGGGGGTACCTTTTAGTTCTATGTATAATTTATTTTTTCAGTGGTGAAATGAAAGGTGATATATATATTTATTTAGGTGTTATTTTTGGTTCTCAGTTCGTTGTATGGCGTCAAGAGAAAAAGAAAGATGACAGGTGATATTATGAGAAAAATTTTTTTATTAGTTCTTTCAAGTATTTTATTATGTTCATTATTTAATAATTCTGTAGTATATGCTTCATCTGAATTAGATGATGTAACTTCTAATTTTAATAATGAAGTATTAGATTCTTCTATTGAAACTCGTTCTGCGGGAAGTGTTACTCTGACACCTGATAAATATATCCATAAATATGTTTGGAAGAAAGTTAAAGATATACCTTGGGCAAAAACTCCTACTCCTGCTTTAAAGGTGTATCATCATGTCATTTATCAAAATGGTCATAGATATGAGGGTGATATGGCTTGGACAGGTGCTTGGAGAGGATTTGATTATTGGGGTGAGCGTAGAGTAGAATTCCAATTTCATGGTAATCTAATGTTAACTGATTAATTTACAATAAGAAGGCTCCTCATTGTGAGGAGTCTTTTTGTATTTATAGTAGGCTAAATGTTTTACGATTTGTATTTTAGTTGTGTTGATTTTTCTTTTTCGCTTCTTCTTGTGCTTTTAATATTTTATATTCTAGTGATTGTTTAAATTGACTGTCTCTCAATGCTTTATTGTATCTTTCTTTTTCTAATTCCTCGACGTCTTCCATCGGTATAGACTTAGCCGATTCTCTCTTTACTCCGTAAAAATCTTCGTTATTCGCTGATTTAGAAGCTTGTGTATCTTCTTTTTTAGGTTTAACCTTCTTCTTAACTTCTTTTGTTGTTTGTGTAGGTTCTTCTCTGAACAGATCGCTATAATCTTTGTTTCTGTCGTTTTCTATTATTTGTACGTTTGTTAGAGGTGTTTGTGTGATTGATGAACGTTTTATTCTTGACGATTTCTTTTGTGATGATTTCATTCCTCCGGAATTCCGTTGACCTTGTGCGTTTAATTCAATAGTTAAGTGAATCTTTTCTTTAGCGTAACGAGTTCCTAATTTACCAGCTCTTATTTTCCGCTCTTTAAAATCTTCGTCTATAAAATAGTATGATAGATTTCCATTCTTACGTTCTTTAACATCTACTCGATGATTTAATATCATGTCTTCTTTAAATTTCTCCATAGATGTTATTTTGGGATTTGAGATCGATTGTAAAATTCTATCTCTTAAATCGTCTTTCCAAACGTATTCACCTTGCTCAGACGTTTTAATCTCGCTAATTGTACGACGATCAATTGAACGTTCTTTTGATAGGTCGATTACATTCGCTCCAAATTCACGCAGTATTTCGTCGTGTTTAGGTTGTAAATTTATCCATCTATTTTCCGCTCCTGATAACTTCTTACCGTCAATTGGATTTGGGTTATTTATAACAATGTGATTATGTAGGACTGCGTTCTTAGTGTCTGCTTGCGTGACGACTAAAACTTGTCGACCAGGGAATAGTCTTCGTCCTGTTTCTAAACCGATTTCGTGAACTGTCTTCACATCATCTAGATTGTCTACTATAAATTCGTCTCTTGAGAATGATTGAATAACGTTATAAGTTTGAACATTTTTGCCTTCACTAACATTAAATCTATCCCACACTTTAGAAAAAGAATCTAAAGCAGTTTCAGGTAAACAATTAACACCTGAAATTTCTAAAACTCTATCCATACCTTCACGATGACTTTTTTCCGAGACAACATATTTTATTGAGGCTCTACCGTGTTTGGATGGTTTTATACTAAGTATTGCCATAGCTTATCCACCTTCAAATTTACTTTCTTTATTTCATTGTTAACTACTACCACACCCTTTTTAAACTTTGATAAATCTTTTAAATCTGATGATGTAATTCCGTTCACATTTGCTTTCCTTGCTATCTGATTTACGTTGTTAGTTATCCAAGTAAAATCCTTAGATAATTTTTGAAGATCTTTAGACATATTACCCGCACTAATCATTAATTCTTTTCGTGTTTCCTCACCCATCTTATTAATCGGTGAGTCTAAAGCTTTTAATAAATCAGCTTGAACAGACAACCTTAAAACCTCCGAACGATTTATACCTAAATTGTCCGCTATAACGGAAATTTGATTGTATAAATCTTCGTCAACTCTCACATTAATTCGCTTGTCTTTCGTCATCGCTCATCCCACTTTTAATGATTTAATTACTCGCTATTCGCTCTTAATCCTCTCATTAAATGATTGCTGTTACTGTTCGTTATTCTCTCACAATACCAGCTAATCATTTATGAAATCTAAAGCTTACTATTCGTGCGCTTTATCTTTCAGTTTCTGTAAGCATAACTATTCACTATTCGCTTATAGTTTGCTAACAGAAACTAGCTTTCTCAATTCTCCCTATTCGGTCAAATTGCTAAAGCGACTAAATAGAATTCAACCCTCTCTCCTCGATCGTGTTCCCTTCTTTTAGTCTTTGGACAAGCAGGTCTTTTGGTTCCCAAAAGAAGCTTGTAAAGGGAGGAGCTAAGCTCCCCCTTTAATCCCCCACATTCCACTTTGACAGGTCAAAGTGGTCATGTTAGAAGTGTTAAAATATCGAATATTTTAACACTTCTAACATCAAATCACACAAAAAATTAAAACATATTACCTTCTAATTCACTTTCGTTAATATCAAATTTATGATCAGATATCTTAGTTTGTTCTTCCTCAATCTTAGCTAAATACCATTCTTTAAATTCTGTCTGATTCTTAAATTCTTTCTTATCAAAATTATCTACAATAATCTTTCCAAATTTAACAGACAGCTTCTCACGTTCAAGTTCTAATTCTTGTTTAGCCTTCTCAATTTTCTTCTCTAAAGCTTCTAATTTAGTTGTCATATTTTATCACCTCACAACCTAATTATAACACAATATTCTATGATGCCTCATACTAAAGAACACATTCTTTAGCACCTAAAATTTCTAAGAAATCTTGAATATCTTCTTGAGGTAAAATATTTGCAGTTCGTTCAGGTCTACGAGCATTTTTCCAATCAGACTTTTTAAATTTCTTATCACATAAATTAAAAGAATTTAACCAATCACATTTATCTTGAACAGTTTTATTTTCATCATCTAACTCTGGAATAGACCAAAAATTACGTCGATGACCCATCACACAAGAATTTAATTTAGCCCATTTTAAATCTCTTATCTGTCTACCAACGGAATTATATTTCAATTTCATATAAAAAACTTCCCAGTGCACCTCAGTTCTCAAAACTTTACACTGCTCTTTCTTAGAGCGATAAAACTTAAACTCATTTATATCGTTATACGCTTCCGTATCAAAATTACAAATCTCATACTTTTCACCTTCAATTTCGGGATAAACAGTTTCAAAAGAATCTTTAATAGGTTTCCGTTTAAAATCAAAATCCATTCTTACATTTCGTTCAACAGGCTTAACAACGAATTCAGCACCACGCGCTAAATCTTTGAAAGTAGTCCACACAGAATCCTTGTAACTAACAGGCCCTTCACGCTTTAAACACTGAATCGTAAACCACAACCTATCTTCAATACTGTCAGATTTAAAAGGAGATTTAGTAGAATTATGAGCTGAAACTCCACCCTCGTTTAAAGCCATATTTCCTCTAGTCGTTAAATTTAAAAGTTGATCTTGAGAATGTTTAATCTCCCAAATACTATCGTCTTGATTATCAGTTAAAAATTTGCGAGAAGCTTTTATAAATTCTTCAAGCCCAAACATACCCAAATTATTTAATTCTTCTTCAGGAATATCAGAAATAAAACCATCCGTTGTAACAGAAAATAATTTATAACCTAAATCGTTTGCTAGATTCTGAGTAGACAACAATTCAGCTCGTACAATAGAAGTAGTCATTGCTGCTGAAAAAGGATTAGTAATTGAAGAGCACCCAAGA
>NZ_JBNUPE010000025.1:0-8227 GCF_050409585.1 Facklamia sp. P9177 | reverse complement strand
ATAAGTGACAACTTCTATATACTAGCATGGTTTAGATTTTTTGTCAAACCTTTTTAAAAAGTTTTTTAAACTTTTTTTCTTTCGTTTCGGTCGTTCGTGACGACAAGAAATAATATAACATGGGTTGTCTTCTTAAGTCAAGGGCTTTTCAAATTTTTTTCACCTTTTTTCTTATCACTTTGTTATAATATTAATTACTTCATATAAGAGGAGCTTTCTTATGAATAAAATTATTGAGTTTACAATCGAAGATTTACCATTACTTTGGGAATCGACCGTGGGGCTCGAACGAGAAACCGTTCGAATCAATTTCAACGGATCAATTAGTGAGAGTGACCATCCTCATGATTGGGGAAACCGTTCCTTCCACCCTTATCTTCAAACTGATTTTTCTGAAAGTCAATTAGAGTTAATTACTCCACCCTTTTCTACTAATGAAGAGGTAATCAATTGGTTAGCTGGTCTTCACCAGATAACACAGCATAGAATTTCAAATTCGAAGCCAGCAGAAATGCTTTGGCCTTATAGTATGCCACCTCAATTATCTAATATTAATCAAATTCGAAGCGCTGAATTAGATAATAAAGATGACTATAATTATCGTAAATATCTTATTTCATACTACGGCAAAAAAGTTCAACTACTATCAGGCATCCATTATAACTTTCAAATTAATGATCAGCTTTTAAATCAAAAACTGAATTCCTCAAAATCAAAATATATCTCCAATCGAAATAAGGTTTACATGGACTTGACACGTAAATATCTTTACTACCGCTGGGTATTAACTTATCTTTTAGGGGCCACCCCTTATTTTTCAGATGATTACGAGACTGTTTTATACGGCAAACCCCACAAAACAGTTATGAAATCAGTTCGCCAAAGTCGCTATGGCTACAGGAATAGTAAAAACGTTTCAGTTTCCTATAATAATTTTCAAACATATGTCACAGATATTGAAGATCTCATTTTTCAGGGGATTCTACATTTTGAGAAGGAGCTCTACCGAGATGTTAGAATGCGGGGGGCTAAACCTAATCGCGCAATGCTCAAGGAGGGCATTTCTTATTTAGAATTTAGAAATTTTGATCTTAATCCTTTTCAACCATTTGGAATCAGTTTGGAAGACCTCGATTTTGTAAAAGTATGGATTCTTGCTCTTCTTCTTCACCAACAGTCAATTAGCGAAGAAGAAATTAATCTAGCCAATGAACGTAACCAAAATACAGCAGAATCTAACCCTATCGATCCATTAATCAATAAAGAACTTATTAAGTCTTTCTCACATACCTTACAAACTGTTGCAGAAAACCTAGATGCTCATTACTATCCCGACTCTTATTTAGGTCAGCTTGTTGCTAAAAAGTTTATGCAAATAGAGCAACCCTCCCAAACGCTTGCAGGCCAAATCACTAGTCAATATACCGACTTTAAAGACCTTTCCCAGGGCTTGCTTAAACTTAGCCAAATTTTTCAAAGACAGTCTTTAAAAAACAAATATCTCCTTCATGGTTTTGAGAAGTTAGAACTTTCGACACAAGCCTTAATAAAAAAAGCGATAGAGCTTGGTATTCAAGTTACCATCGTTGATATTGAAGATAACTTAATTGAGCTTCAATTCAATGAGCATACAGAATTAATCAAAAGTGCTAATATGACTTCCTTAGACAGCCAGGTTTCATACTTCTTAATGGATAACAAATCAGCTACTAAATTGGTTCTTGATAGAGAAAAAATTCAAACACCTAAAGGGAGAAAATTCAATGATTTAGATCAAGCAATCAATTATTATTCTCTATTAGACAAATCTGCAATCGTAATTAAACCGCAAAATACTAACTATGGTTTGGGAATTACTATCTTCGAAAATTTTCCAGAAAAAGAAACCTATACAAAAGCTATGAAGGAAGCTTTCAAACACGATCATACGGTATTAGTTGAAGAATTTATTGAAGGGATTGAACTAAGATTTTATGTGCAAAATCAAAAAGTTTTAGCAGTTTGTGAAAGACAAGCCGCTCATATTATTGGCGATGGCCAGCACACTGTTGAACAGTTAATCGATCTCGAAAATAACCATCCATTCAGAGGGCCTAGACATCTAGCTCCTCTTACCTTATTAGAAAAAGGTGAAATAGAAAGAATAACTCTTGCTGAACAAAACTATTCTCTGCAATCAATTCCCGTTAATGGTAAAAAAGTCTACTTAAGAAAAAATTCTAATGTTTCTTCCGGAGGAATTGCCATCGATCGAACCGATCAAGTTCATTCAGATTTTATTAAAATTGCTGAAAGAACAGCTGCAGCTATGAAATCCACTTTCTGTGGAGTAGATATCATTATCAAGAACTATCAAGAGCCTCTATCTAACTCCAATTCTTACGCTGTGCTAGAGGCTAACTACAATCCAATGATGAGTTTGCACCTTTTTCCTGCTATCGGACATTCACAACCCCTAGCTGAACGAGCGCTTGAAGCCTTATTTCCTGAACTGAATTAATGAATTAAACCCCCTTAGGTATCAAACTTCTGATGCTTAAGGGGATTAATAAAGTTAATTTTTATGCGTTATCTTTAATTTGCTTGATTGTCTCTGCATTCAACTCTTTCACTACTGCTGTTACTAATTTGACCATATTTAAGTAGTCATCTTCGTGAATAACAGAAGTATGTGAATGTAAGTAGCGAACTGGAACAGTAATCGCAATAGAAGGAATACCATTTAATGCTAGGTGTTGTGAACCAGCATCGGTTCCACCACCAGGAATAAATTCGAATTGATAAGGAATGTTCTCTCTATCAGCCACTTCTACTACAAATTCACGTAAGCCACGGTGAGCTATCATTGAGCTATCATAAACAATGATTTGAGGTCCCTTTCCTAATTTACTTGCAGATTCATCTTTAGTCATACCAGGTGTGTCACCCGCTGTACCAGTATCTAGAGCAAATGAAATATCAGGATTAAGCATATGTGCAGCAACTCTAGCTCCGCGTAGACCAACTTCTTCTTGAACGTTAGCCCCAGAGAATAGAACCGTTTCATGTCCTTCTTTAGCTAAATTCTTCAATACATCAATTGCAACAGCTATACCGATACGGTTATCCCAAGCTTTACCTAAAAGGAATTTAGTGCCATTCATACGACGTGTTTCGATGTACGGAGTGATCATATCGCCAGGGCGAATACCCCATTCCATGACTTCATCTTTAGAAGAAGCACCTAGGTCAATAAAGATATCTTTAAATTCCATTGGCTTTTTACGAGCTTCTGCAGTTAGTACATGTGGAGGTTTAGATCCTGTAACACCATGGAATGTCTTACCTTCTCTTGTAGTTACTGTTACTTGTTGTGCTAAGACAACTTGACTCCACCAACCACCAATGGTAACGAACTTAAGAAATCCTTCATCGGTGATTTCTTTAACCATAAAGCCAACTTCGTCTAGGTGAGCAGCTAACATAACACGTGGTCCATCCGCATTGCCTGTATGCTTAGCAAAAATACCACCCAAACCATCTTGCAGATATTCTTCTGCTTGGTCTTTAGTTTCTTCTTTAAACAATTCGCGAACATAACGTTCATTGCCACCGATCCCGTTAACTTCTGTTAGACGTTTAAGATATTCTTCATTTACTGACATCATTCATCCTGCTTTCTTAATAAGTATTTGTATTAATTTTAACAAAGAATTCGTTTTCAATCAAAGAAATTCTTTCTTACTTTAAAGAGGCTTTCTTTTATCGGACTTCTTTTTTAATTTCTTTAACCAAATAGGGACATAAAAGTGAATTATAGCTAAAATTAGTATTAACCAAGCACACGAAACCCACAGTAGTGTTAAGGATAAACCCACTTTAACTAGCATTCCTAAACAAAAAGCAAGCATCATCATTACCAAAATTGAAGCTAACATCCTCTGAAAAGCATTCTTTTTCAAATGTAAATCTTGAGTAGGATAAAGTAATTGAAAAGGCAAATTATTCCCTAGTAAGTAAATCGGCAAAATTTGAATAAGCGCGAGCCAAAAACCAATTCCCCCTATTAAGGTTAAAGCCAACCAATTATCAGGCAATAAGAAAATGATAATCAGAATAAACACTGTAATACGAAGCCATATACCTGAATAACCTTCATGTCGAGTAATCATTCGAGCAAAGAAATAGCTATATCGATTAGCCTTTTTCCCTTGAATCAAGTTCATCAAAGGATACAACCATTTCCGTTCCTTAATGGGAGTTTTTACTTGTGGAACATCTGCAAATAGAGAAATCAGCTTATAAAAACGCGATTTATTAGCATGAGACTGGTTAATAATGAACTCAAAATCGACAAGGTTTTTAGCTAATATACGATAACGCCAATATACAATCATTAAATATAGTCCGCTTACAACTAACATCATTAAAAATGGATAGAAATCGGGTAAATAAAAGCTTATCGTTATAAAAAATCCAGTAAAATAGTTGAGTGTTTTTACGGAATTTCTAGATAAAAAATTGTTATTTTGATAATAAAGATTTAGGTATTGATTGATCACAGCTAAAAATTTCAAAGTTGCATAAATAAAACAGAAGAAAACAGCATTATTTTGATTCCAATCACTCACAATTGAGATTAACGGATAGAAGAGAAAGCTAATTAAAAGAGCTAGGCTTACTTGAGAAAGCGAGGTGTAGATAAAAGCTTTTCGCCAATATTTAAACCAATCCTCGCCTCTAGGAAATAAATAGGATCGGTCAGCCTCATGATTTAACCATAAAGGGTGCCCGAAGTTTAAAATTACTGTAAGAAAAAAAGCTATCATCAAAGGAATCATCCATATGAAAGCAAAATAGGAACCTTGGTTTAATCTTTCAAGTAGATCTCTATAAGTCAAAGCTAGAAAACCCATCAGTACGAAAAGCACTATAGAGAAATGATCATTAAAAATTAATCGCCCATATTTCCCAACTTCCTTCAATAATTGATTAGCTCTTTTATTAAATAAATGATCCAAATTAATCATTAACTTCACCTGTCTTAGTCATGGTCATATAGATATCGTTTAAGTTCGCTTTTTGGAGGTTATAGATAGCCTGCAACTGGTTTAAGTCTCCTTGAGCTACAAGTTGACCTTTTTGAAGCAAAAGAAAAGAATCACATAAGTCCTCAGCAATCGCTAAAATGTGTGTTGTAAATATAATTGAGCGACCAGAAACTGCGCTCTTCTTCAATAAATCTGTGAATTGTTGAATAGCTAGCGGATCTAATCCTAAGAATGGTTCATCAATAATTAATAATTGAGCATCCGTAACTAGAGCACAAATAATCATTACTTTTTGCTTCATTCCTTTAGAAAAGTGAGTGGGGAACCACTCTAATTTTTTTTCTAGGCGAAATTTCTTTAAAAGAGGTTGGGCTCTTTGCATGACTGTTTTCATCGGAATTTGATACCCAAGAGCTGTCATTTCTAAGTGCTCCTTCAAAGTTAATTCTTCGTACAAAATAGGCGTTTCAGGAATATAAGCAATTTGACTAGCATACTTCTGGTGGTCTTCTGCAATTGAGATGCCGTCAATCAGCACTTGCCCTGACTGGTTAGGTAAAAGGCCTAAAATAGTTTTCAAGAGCGTTGATTTTCCTGCACCATTTAAACCAACTAATCCAACTATTTCGCCTGAGTGAATTTTAAAATTTACATTATTAATGACCGGAACATTGCGATAACCGCTTGTTAGATTTTCAACTACTAATTTCATTTATTCTCCTCTAATCTTTAATAATCGGATCATTTAGAATAATTTCCCAAACTTTTCTTGCTAGATCAATTTTTTCCATTTTAGGTAAGTTCACAACTTGCCCTTTTTCGTTTAAAAGAGTCACTTGATTGTTTTTTGAATTAAAACCAATGTCTTTCTGAGAAACATCATTCGCGATAATCCAATCTATTCTTTTTGACTTTAACTTTCTTTGAGCATATTCGATTAAATTTTGAGTCTCCGCAGCAAAGCCAACTAAAACTTGCTGCTTTTTATTTTGTCCTAATTCCGCTAAAATATCTGGGTTTTCGATAAGTTCCCACAGGATTTTCTCATTCTCTTGATCCTTTTTCTTAATTTTATGTTCAGCTTGATCCATCATTCTGAAGTCACTCACCGCAGCTGCCATAATAACGTAATCCGTTTGCGCATAGCGCTCATTGATTTCTTTTTGCATTTGAAGCGCTGATTCCACTAAAATCAAGTCCATATTATCCATCATTGGAAAATGATCTTTAGTGGAAATGAAAGAGACTTCTGCTCCCAAAAAACTCGCAATTTTAGCCATAGCATATCCCATCTTGCCGGAAGAATCATTGGAAATGTAGCGAACAGGATCGATTCTTTCTCTCGTTCCACCTGCTGTTACAATCACTTTTTTATTCTCTAATAATTGAGGGTAAAAATGTTTGGCTGCTATACTTTCAAGCTTTTCAACAATCTGAGTAATAGCTGGTAATCGCCCTTTGCCTTCATAACCTTCTGCCAAAAAGCCTGTATCCGGTTCTAACAAGTAGTAACCATCTTTCTTTAGACGTTTTAGGTTTCTTTGAGTGGCAGGATGCTGATACATGTTTGTGTTCATCGCCGGACATAAAAGACAAGGACAAGCAACAGCTAATAGTGTTGTAGAAGCTATTTCATCTGCTATGCCGTTGGATAATTTTCCAATAATATTAGCCGTTGCTGGGGCCACCACTACAAGATCACACCAATCAGCAAACTCAATGTGCTGAACGTGTTCAGTATCATTTTCACTAAAAGTATCTATCAAAACTTCATGGCGCGAAAGCACTTGTAGAGTTAGCGGAGTGATAAACTCACTTGCTGACTTTGTCATTATAACACGCACTATTGCCCCAGCTTTAACAAGTTGTCGCACTAATTCAGTCGCTTTATAGGCAGCAATTCCACCTGTGACAACGACACCAATTTTTTTCCTTAATAAAACCATTCTAGAGCTCCTATCTATTTTATAATCTAAAAACCTGTTAACTACTGTTCAAGTAACTATCTTTCCTTGTTAAACTATATAAAAAAATAAAGGAGATTCCTTTGTTACCTGAAATAAATTTAATTAATCTTGGTGAAAACAACTACTCTATTGAATTTACTTGCTTGTATAAACATCAACAAAAAGATGGTTGGCCCTTTTTAACGGATAGAGCACTCATGCAAAATGATAGCATGGCCTTCCCTTAACAGAAAAAATTGAGGTAAGCAATCATTTGCATTACACAGACCACATTAAAAATGAACAACAAGCAGAAATATTGGCCTTTGACAGCCCTCGTTTCTTCTCTTTTACTTGGAACGTGGGTTTCATTAAGATGGAATTGTCATCGACAAATCATTCAAAAACTTATCTCGCCTTTCAATATTGGGTGCTACTTATTACAGAACAATCGCATCACGAGCTTAGCGAATGGATTTTAAACTTAGAACTTTTAGAAGCTCTCTTGGACGATAAGGAAACCATTGATAAAAAGGGGCGTTACTATCAAATTGACCAGTATGTTAAGAAGATAATTAAGGACTACATTTAATAATTTGCGCGTTCTCCACCAATTAATTTTGGCCGCGATGATAGTCCATTTACCCTGGCAAACCCTAGTTGGTTGTGTTTAAAACGAACAGGAATTTGAACATATTTTATATGCATACCGATATGTGTATCCCCAATATCTATACCTGCACTTGCTTGAACATGCTCTACCATGACTGGATCCTTGAATAACTGATAGGCCGCTACGGCTGCTCCTCCCGCATGCAAAGCAGGGACTACTGAGACAATTTCTAAGCCATACTTTTTAGCAGCTTGACGTTCTATCACTAGACTGCGATTAATATGCTCACAGCCTTGAACCGCAAGAAAGAGTCCCATTTTGCTTGTAGTTTTGATTAAAGCATTGACTAATAGTTTCCCGTACTCTGGACGAGATGCCTTCCCAATTTTTCCACCTGCCATTTCAGATGTTGAGCAACCTAAAACAAAAATATCCTGAGAATCTACTTTCCCCTGGAATAAATCCTCTATTTCTCCCATTAGACGATCGATTTCTAACTCGATTTCCATACTTTTCACCTTCTTTGTTTTCTTTCATTTTACCACATATGATTGCAAATAAAAAAGCGCACCCAAGGTGCGCCCAGACTGAAGACAAACCCTTCTTTGAGGATGACTCATACAGGGTTTGTCTTTGTT
>NZ_JBNUPE010000024.1:0-10964 GCF_050409585.1 Facklamia sp. P9177 | reverse complement strand
TAAGCAACCGTTAGTGGCTTAATCTCCTTGGATAGCATCAACCCTATTGGACATAGAGCCTAGTTTTTCTAACTCTTTTAGTATAAACATCAAATTATTTTCATTATATAATAAACTATAAATTTAAACTGATTGTCTTTTTATTTAGCTTCTTAAAAATTTGCTCATTAGTTCTATCTGATGTTCAATAGATAATTTTTTTATTACTCCTAAGCCAGGGTCGCTCCCTTCATCAGCATCTGTAATAAATGTTAAAATACTTCAGTTTCTATGTTTTCTTTTACATATTCCTTACCTTCCAATTCCATTATCTTATTATACTATTCTTTTGGTTTAATAACTGCTTCATGGTATTTATTCGCTGGATCTGTTGGGCTATGATTGGTATCAGATACAAAATGATGAACCCTCAAGTTCTTTTTTTATCACAATCTATAATATGGATTGCTACAGCATGAGGTGAAAAGCCATTTTCCATAAAATCTTTACCCATTACATAATAATCTAAAAACCCTATGTAACCATCTTTTTTAAACGATAAATGATCAGAAGAAAAATATTCATCACCAACATAATCCGCATTTCTTTTTTGTTTATTGAAATTATCAGCTAAAAGTATTTTGTTTATTAAAAGCTTTTTAGACTAATTTCAACTTTGAAAAAATACTTAATCTTCATTAAAAGCTGTCCATTGAATATGCTCATAATGATGATTTATATCTTTCCATTCCGTAACTGTCAATTGATCCATACCTTCAACTATTAATTGAATCATATCTTTATCAATCATATTAACAATTTTAGCTTTTGTAAACATATTATAATCGCCTCCCCCAACAGCACGATATTGAGTGAGCGCTAAATGGTAATATTTTTGCTTATCAATTACTTTTTGTGTTTTTTCATTAATTAATTTGACCACACGCTTACCTATTGGTTGATTCAAATCAACCTCTACAGAAAAACCCGTGTACAAGTCATAATTGTAATGCTTAGGTTTAGGATAAATATAAGAAGGATTTACAGAAATTTTACCGGATGAATCAAAAGTAAAATAAGCAAAATTATGCTCCATCGCTTCAATTATATCCTGACCACTTACTTGGCTAACAGCAATTTGATTATAATAAGGATAAATATTCAATAGTTCTCCTCGCCTAACTTCACCTTGAAAATCTACAAAGTGATCGTTGAGCAAGGATATACCTGCGAAGTCTGCCCCTGTTTCATTCAACATCGTTCTCGTTAAAAACTCAGCAAAAGGATGGCCTTTCACTCTTGCTTGATGAAGATTTCGAGTGGGCATCTCCATGGGAGCATTCCCTAAGACCTCATCAAGCCAGTTAAGGCTCTGGCTATATTCAGGTTCTAATGGACGAATATTTTCAATTGCTGCGCTAGTTGTAAAAGAGTGTAAAGCCCCTTCAATTGCTGGGGAAGCTTTTTTATCTAAACTCACGATAACTTCACCCACCTTTTCACCACCATAGCCTGGTTGAATGACAAAGGAATCCTTAAAGGGCTGACAAATCTGACGATGTTGATGACCCGTTAATAAAAGATCTATTTCAGGAATCTCACTGATCATCTTATATCCTTGATTTTCTCCAGTTTGAGCCTCTAAGGCCTCTCCCGAAGATAGGTCAGCTTCAAAACCTCCATGATAAGCAACAACTAATAAATCCACTTGAGGTTTTAAAAATTGAGCATACTCTTTAACCGTTTCAAAAGCATCTAAAAATTCTAAGCCTTCATAATTTTCTGGCAACTCCCAGTGTGGTATATAGTGGGTGGTTACACCAATAATTCCGATTTTATAATCTTCAATGTTGATGACATCATAGGCTTTTCCCTTATAGGGCTTTTTGGTTTTTCGATCCACAATATTGCTACATAATATTTGTGCATTTATTAAGTCTAATGCAGTGTCTTGATAGGCCATTCCGTGATTAAATTCATGGTTACCAACAATTTGATAATCATAGTCCAAATCATTCATCATTCGAGCATAAGGAGCCGCACTCTTTGTCACTTGACTGGTATAGCTCGTCATAGGCGATCCTTGAATAAAATCGCCTAAATCAAATTGCAATGTCTTAATCGAATCTTGTTTTAATTGATCAATTAAAGCTGCAGTGTTCTTTAAGGAATACTCAGTCTGATCAGGATGATGGTGCCATTGACCATGTGTATCACTCGTTATTAAAAAGCGGATTTTAAGCATTGTTCCCCTCCAATATCTTGTCCATCGTATATATTTGGCCATACTGAGGATAGAAAACAATTAGACCTTTTGTTTCTAACTCTTGACCAAAAGCCTTTGGTTTAAATGTATGCCATGGAATAACAACTTTTGATTGAATCGTATAACCAATCATCAATAAATCTGCTTGAGAGGCATGACCTGAGACCCCAGCCTGATAGAAATCACGGCCGTATTCAACCATATTGGTTAAAAACTCCTCATAACCAGCCATAAAGACTCCTAAAGGAACTCCGTTTGAATGTAAATATATTCCAGCTGGTAATTGATAAAGAATTTGATGACGTTCATAATCAATTAATAATAAATAGTCATTCGGCGAAGCCTTCAATTCTTCAGCACTTACCGAAAGACTACTTTCTTCTTCATCCTCACCTAAACAAAAAATATTATCGATTTTGCTTGATATATGTTGTTTAAGCAATTGGTAATACGCTTTATCTACGACAAATCTCCGTTGATGATTTTTAGCTATTTCATTCAATCTTATCAAGCGTTGTATATTTTGTGGATATAAATTAATGGTTATGATGCCTGCTTGTTTTTTACCCAATAAGTGGTCACTCTCTTTTAAAAACTGCCGCTCATTTGAACAAGCTAGATTATGATTTTTTCCCTCAACAGCTAAGTGAGGTGCGAGGTCATCTCCAAAATTAGACAAAGAGGTGCCTTCAATTAATAGTAGGTCTGGTTCAAAAGTATGGGCTCCTTCTACCCACTTGAGCACTTTTTCAGGGTTATAACCATTTAGTCTTAAGTCTCCTGAATAAACAATTTTCAAATCATTCGTTGCAATAAAATAGCACTCGCACCTTCTGTATCATGGTCACTCTCTTTAAAAGTTATCTTAAATGGCCCATGATGAATACTTGTTTGATGAGGAACACTTTGCCAATTAACATCATATTTAGGTAAAAAGGAATTTTTACTAAGTTTTCATAAAAGTTTAATGACTTCTCTGATGTGTATACAGGAATTTGTTCGTTTATTTGTCCTAAGGAACCTAGATGATCAAGGTGCAAGTGAGACAAGCAAATGGCAGTATTCGATGAGCTCACCTCATAAGCAGTTAACGAATTTGAATTTAACTGGCTTTGAGAATAAAATCCTTCTACCTTAGGCAATAAGTTATCTTGAAGGAATTGTTCAGTTAATGATCGATCTAGCAATTGTTTAATATCGGCTCCTACAAATGCTCCAAAATCCATAATCACTTGATGATTATCTTTTTGAAGGCTAATAATATTTCCCCCAATTGTGCCAATTCCACCCAAGAATTCAATCTTTGTTTGACTCATCAACTCTTCCTCTCTTAATAGTTTTTATCTTCACTATCAAGATTTTATCGTACCATATATTGGACCTAAAGTTCTACTTAACTTTTTTATCAAAATAAGCTATATTTTAACTTCATTCTGAACACCTAAAGAGCTGAGATCTAATGATCTCAGCTCTTTAATTATTAATACCACCCTTTTGATTGAGAATGTGACCAAGCTCCAGAAATCGATCCGTAACGACTTACCATATAGTCATACATCCATGACAATTGAGTATAAGGGTTGCTTTGCCAATCTTCACCATGAGAAGCCATTTTATTACCTGGTAAAGCTTGTGGTAATCCATATGCTCCAGAAGACATATTTTTAGCAAATGTATTCCACCCGGACTCACGATTAATAATAGCCTTCCAATAACCTTGCTCAACATCAGAAACACCTTTCTCAGCAACTATTCTTTCAAACGCTGCATAAGGGTCCGTACTGCTATTATCTACAAGCGTTGTTTCAACTCTTTCTTCATTCGTTTCAAAAGTTATTTCTTCATAGGTAGATTCAACATAACTAGTCGTTTCAATACTGGTAGTAATGCTAGTTGTAATATCTGAAACGCTAGTTTCAATTAAATCAGTATTAAAATCAGTAGACTTAATTGTAGTGGCTGTTGTTTCAAAGTCTTCAGTAGTCAGCTGTTCCTCGATAACTTCATTGCTCGTGGTAGTCATTTCAACAACTGGAAGAATTTCTTCACTAATTTCCCGAGTTGTTTCGACAACTTCATTAGGCATAGCTTCCTCAAAAGTAGGTAATTCTTCTTGAACTTCTTCAAAGTCTTCAGCTGCCTCAATTACTAAGAGACTCTCTTCTGTTTGAGCCTTTGTATTAATTGAACTGCTTTCAGTCTCATAAGCTGTAACTGTTACTTCTTCATCTCCTTGACTATATGAGATCGTCCCAGAATCTGAGTTAAAACGCAACTCTGCTCCAGCTATGATTAAATCTGGATTAGCTATTTGGTTGATTTGAGCCAAATCATTGACCGATATACCAGTTGCTCCAGAAATACTACTTAAAGTGTCGCCCCATTGAATCACATAGACACCATCTTGTTTTTCAGTCATTAGATTGATTACACGACGTATCTCATTAACTGTTCTCTGCTTCCAAACCATCGCAAGACTTCCTTGATAATTATCGTCCTGAGCTAAGATAGTTGGTTGAACAGTTACGACTTGCAACAATAGTGACGAGATAACTAAACTTATTATTGATTTTTTCATAAATACTCCTTAACATGATCACCTTGTTGGTGAATTATTATTAAAATTAATATATATAAGATATCTTAAACAAGTTTATTAATAAGTGCACGTTTTTTTAGCACTTGTTACCTATGATTAAGCAAACCGATTAAAGATAGCAATATAGGTTACAGTGATATTACAATCAATCAAGCAAGATACACTTCAAGCCTTTTATAAAATTATGTTATAAATAAAATAACATATACGTTGGCTTATTTTATTGTTTAAAGATTATTTAATAGTACTATCATACTAATATGAAGGATCTTTATTGTTTAAAAAATAAAACAATTACATATTTTTATAATTTAAACCTATTCTAAAAACCATTTATACACTACTTTCAAACAACCTTTGCTTATTACAACTTAAAATGGTATCCTTATCTTGCTAGCTAAAATATTATAAGTATCTACTATTTTCACCATTTAATAATCAGTAAAAATTTTAAGCAAAATTAAATGTAATATAAAAAACACAAAAAATTCTTACTTTAAAAGTAAAATATGTGATACAATCTGACTAGGCATAAAAATAGATAGAAATGGAGGGAAAAGATGCAAACATACGGAATGAAATCAAAAAAAATGGCTAGATATGTTAATGTACTAAAACTTTTATCACACCCTATTCGTTTTTCAATCGCATTGCTATTAAAAAATAACGGTGTTATGAATGTCAGCAAAATTCAACAAGATTTAGAATTAACTCAATCTACCGTCTCTCAACACATTAGTAAATTACGTGAAGCAAAAATTGTCTCTGCGGACCGTGATGGAACTAAAATTTATTATTCCCTTTCTAGCGATACAGCCAAGCTCGTCTTAGAAACTTACGAAAACAGCTAAACTGAAAGCATTCTTACTAAAATAAAAGGGGCTGGGACAAAAGGGCTTCTCAGCCCCCTTAAAATTTACAGCGAGCCTAGATTGGAAAGTGACTTTCCAATCTAGGCTCGCTGCTTTGGGTATTTACGTAGATTATTGGCCATAAATATTCACTCGACATCGGTCTTAGAAAAGCTATTGCGACCGTTGGATGTCGCTTGATAAGTGGTGTGTTTTTCTTTACAAGGAATAAAATCCTCAGCAATTTTTTGGTGATACTTTTTGAGACGACAGCGCTTCTTTTTGCGTTCATCCGCTCCGACAACAGTTTGCGTTTCAATCGCTCGGTTAAGCGTTTCAATTTCTTCACTTAAGAGCTGCTGAATCTCAGATTGAATTTGTTCGACTACCTCATGAATTCGCCTAAACACTATGATTTTCAGGGAATAAACAATCCATTTCCAGTGGCAAGTAAGTGTGATTCATAGTGTACTGTTGCTACATAGAAAGCCCCTCCTAAATGGTTTTGTGATTACTACTATTATAGCAGGAAACGCTTTCTATTTTTTTATTGTTAAAGAAAAAGTCCGATTAACAAATGGATCGTTGACCGGACTTTCTTTAATTGTTCAAGACTTTTGTCCCAGCCCCTTTTATTTTTTAATTATAATTGTTTTCATCTAACATCATTTCTGTAGATTGCCTTAACATTTCTTGCTCTTTTTCCTCTAAATAAGCTTGGGGATTTGTTACTTTTTGCCATAAGAGCGAACGATTACTAACATAGACATCAAAAACAGCTTTAGATAATATTCCCATTTGATCTGGAACAGCATCGTAATTATAAGGATTTTCTGTATACACAGCTAGTGTGTAGGTTCCATAATCCGTTTGAAAAGCTGCGACATCATTTTGTTCTGTCGATCCTAATCCTGTTTTATTCCATGTGGTAACGTATGGTATAAATGCAGAAAGATATCGCCATGGGTTTGTCATTAATTTTTGAATTAATTGACCATCCCAAGGTTCGCCATTCAGTTCATTACGTGCCATTAAAGCGAAATACATAGCAGCATCCCCAGGCGATGTCTGAAATCTGCGGTTGGTTGATCCATGATAATATTTTCCATCGACAAAGGTATCTTTTAGACCAAATTTATGGACATAAGGTGTAATCCATTCACCTTCGCCAGCTACTTCAATTAACATATTAGCAGCTGTGTTATCAGAATATAAAGGAATCAAATCTACTAAGTAATCCACAGTGTATTGCGACCCACTAGGGTCTCCTTGAATAACTCCAGCACCTGGGACGCGGTTTTCATCAGATAAAATAACCATAGAATTGGGTGACAACTCACCAGTTTTATAAAGCTCATAAATTTTACCTAAAACATAAATTTTTTGAGTAGAGGCTGGGAAAAATATTTGGTTATTTACTGAAACCTGGGTAAGATGCTCACTATTAACAAAAGAAGCTCCTGCCGTTGCACTAATATATCCCAAATAAGTCTCTAATATAGCTTCTATTTCATCTAAAAGCTCTCTTTCACTATAATAGGTTAAAACGTAATCATTATATGAAGAATCTTTTCTAATCCAACCAAGCTCATCATAGCCAAAATAAACATGTAACCAGGTTCCATATTGATTAGTGAGTTCCTGTCCTACTTCCATTGGACTGTCTATCATTCCTTGAGTATTTAGTAAATAACGTGAACTGGCTAAACCAGGCGGATTTGAGTAAATTTTTAAATCAGGAGACTTAATAAGGATGCTGTACTCCATTGTTTTCAGAGTGAAATGCTCTCTTTTTTTATGAGGAGTCATGTAGAAAGGATATTTATTAACAGCAAAAAGATCCTCAACTTGTTTAGCTAATAATTCACTGTTGTTCAGATTTTCTTTTAAACCATCTTGATAATAACCTTTAGTTTTATCTTCTTGAAACCATCCGGTGAAGGGCGAACCACCTTGATAAAGTATCTTTTTCAATCCATCTCTTTTCCATACAAGTTCCGCCACTCCAATTTCTTCAACAACTGGTTTGCGATTAATAGACGATTTTAAAGTCGGCTTAATAAGTTGAGGTCGATTATAAAATCTTGGCATATAGTGATCGTTTAATTCAGACGAGAGTGAGACTTTTTCAGATTTAGCGTTGGTTTGTAAGATTGGATCTTTTCTTAAATTAAGATCTACTTCCTCAAGGTTAATGCTGCTATCAATCGGCTTTTTGAAAAAGTTTTCAATAATATAACGATTAGAGGAAGAAACAAAAGTGAAATAAAGTGTTGAAAAAAGAGTCGCAGTAATTAAAAAAGAAAGCAATTGTTTTTGATAACTATCATTCAAATTTGTTCGCTCCTTCACCTGATGTTATTGGTAAATATATCAATAGGATTTTAAGAACCCAATCTTAACTAATAATTTTAGGTATAAAATAATCTAACAGTTCTTGAGTAAAGTAAATGGTCGGGTAATCTTGTTCAAAAGTAGATAGGCTTAATTCCTCTTTCAAATCAAAGGGATCAACATTAAGAGATAATGAGCGGTCGGAAATAAATGCTTCGTACTCATCTTGTAAATTAGCATACTCATTTTTCTCATATCTTTGATTGGCAATTAACCTAAAAACAAATTCCTCAAAAGCTCTCTCTTTAATTCGCTCATAAGGATTACCAGCCAATCGAAGGTGAATTTGTACATAATCAGAAAAAGAGATATTCTTTACTTTAGCTATCGTTTCTACTCTTTTTAGATACTCATTTTGAAAAAGCAACAGCTCACTTTGATTAATGATGGTTTGACTGGTTTCAGCGAAAAAAGTGAATAAGTAAGGCAGTAGTTGATCATAAAAAAAGAACTCAGCCACACGATGCTTCAAATCATTATAAAAAAAGCTTCTCAAGTCTTGATAACTATAGATATTCGGAAGATTTAGATTGAATATCACTTCATCTGACAAATTTTTATTATTTGGATAATTTAGATTGGTTAGTTCCTCCACTTTTTGATCAACTTGTTTATTTAAATACTCTTCATCAATTTGAAGATATTTCTTAGGAACCAAAATATCTTCTTTTTCAAAATAACTTTCTACTGTACTAATCAAACAGATCACCTCTTTGAAATAACATAAAATTATCGACCTATCTATTATACCTTAACGTTGCCCTATAAACTACCTTATAACTATTGATTAGGTGAGATTAATCAATGTCGTTAAGAACTCCTGACTTAGTGATTACTTTCATTCGATGATGTGGTTTCTTTTTTTTGTTTTTTTGGCTGATCAATTCCTTATACCGTTTCTTTTTATCTTTATATTTTAAATAACGATTGTACAACTCTTTAGATAAATTCCCTTTTTTGATGGCTAGTTGAATAGCACATCCAGGCTCATTCACGTGCGAACAATCATTAAACTTACATTTAAGCGAAAGGTCATATATACTTTGAAAAAGAAGCGTTTCATCTGCATCTCTATGGGATGAAATAGTTTTAAAGCCTGGTGTATCAATAATATAAGAAGAGGTTTTTTTAAGGAAATACATAGAGGAAGAGGTGGTTGTATGCTTGCCTTTACCATCATTTCTAACGTTTTGAGTTGACAGTTCTTCTTTTTGTAAAATAGTGTTTATTAAAGTAGACTTTCCTACCCCTGATGATCCAATTAGAATAGAAGTTTTACCTTTTTTGAGAAGATTCATTACTTTTTGATACGATAAAGGATCATGAATTGATAATTGATTAATTTTCATTTTAGGATAAACCTTTAAAATAGTATTTTCAATAGTTGAAGCTTCTACTTGATAGTCTGATTTTGAAATAATAATTTGAATATCCTTAGCCATATTAGAAAAGGTAGAGACATAGCGTTCGAATTTTCCCAAAGAAAACCTCTGATCAGCTGCAATAAGAATAAATATTTGGTCAACATTTGCAGCTATTAATTGTTCTTTAGCATTATATGCCAAACTTTTTTGTGATGTGCTTTGAGCTTTAGTAATCAAGCTATCTCTTTTGAGAAACGTGGATATTTGATGTTCTCCCGCATTCTTTTCAACTAAAACATAATCACCTACAACAAAATCACTATTTTTTAAATTTACTCGAACCGAAATTAATTCGTCTTTTTTATTATGAAGCGTTAGAAATGCATTATTACGACTTGTGATGCGATAGATATTTAAATCATTATTTAAATTATATCTAGAAATGTAAGAATTAATACCATAATCTTTGTTTATCATCAATTAGTCTCCTATCTAAATTATCCTTTTATGCTACATAAAGCTATCTGTTTTCGTAAATATGATGAATTTAGAAAGACAAAATAAATTCTATAATTTTTAAAATATAATTAAAATAAAAAAGAATCTAAGATTAACTTAGATCCTTAAAAATATAGAAAATGACTAATGATAGGGTGGTACGTAAAAACAAATAACCCTAGCAAAAAACCATTGAAGAGTTTTTAGATTAGAACCTAAATTTTTATATTCTAAATTCATCTTGTACCACTCCTTTCGAATTTATAAGAAAATTATACTTTACCAATGAAAATAAAACAATAAAAAAACCTTCCTATCCAGGAAAGAGTTTAAAATAAATAGCGGTGGTCGGGGTCGAACCGACACGCCGTGTAACCGGCACTGGATTTTGAGTCCAGCGCGTCTGCCAATTCCGCCACACCGCCGTAATAGATATAAGGCGGTAGTCGGATTTGAACCGGCGATCAAGGTTTTGCAGACCCGTGCCTTACCACTTGGCTATACCGCCATGAAACTGGGGTAGCTGGATTCGAACCAACGAATCACGGAGTCAAAGTCCGATGCCTTACCGCTTGGCTATACCCCAATAATAAAATATAAATAGGCGACTGATGGGAATCGAACCCACGAATGTCGGATCCACAAACCGATGCGTTAACCACTTCGCCACAATCGCCATCATACTTTTAACAGGGACTGTAGGAATCGAACCCACACTGACGGTTTTGGAGACCGTTGTTCTACCGTTAAACTAAGTCCCTAAAAAGGAAAATGGTTAGCAATCCCTATTAAAATGGAGGGGGGCAGATTCGAACTGCCGAACCCGAAGGAGCGGATTTACAGTCCGCCGCGTTTAGCCACTTCGCTACCCCTCCAGCAATGGCTTGAGACGGAATCGAACCGCCGACACCTTGAGCTTCAATCAAGTGCTCTACCAACTGAGCTATCAAGCCTAGAAACGGTCCGGACGGGATTTGAACCCGCGATCTCCTGCGTGACAGGCAAGCATGTTA
>NZ_JBNUPE010000023.1:0-14496 GCF_050409585.1 Facklamia sp. P9177 | reverse complement strand
AACCGTTAATTGCTTAATCTCCTTGGATAGCATCAACCCTATTGGACATAGAGCCAAAAAAGACCGATTAACCGATCTTTCTTGTCATTATTTTGCTACTTGTTCTACATTTTTTCCTGCGTAGAAACCACAATTACCGCATACACGGTGGCTTAATTTCATTTCGCCACACTCAGGACAAGGATTCATTCCTGGTACGTTTAATTTGAAGTGAGTACGACGCTTTCTTTTTACTGCTTTAGATGTTCTTCTTTTTGGTACTGCCATGTTTTACACCTCCTGGTAGTTGATGACCATTATTTATCTTGGTCTGATAATAACGTTTTTAAGGCTGCAAATCTTGGATCAACTTGATCCTCTTCTGCTTGGTTTTGAAGATTATATTCTTCTTCGGTTATGACTGTCCAGTCTTTGCCTGAAGGAAGATCTGTATCATCCTCTGCAATGACTTGTCTTGGAATATTCAAAAGAATATTATCAACAGCAGACGCTGCGAGGTCAATATAGGCATGTTCAAGAACAATAGTGGTTTCCTCATAGTCTTGAGCATTAAAGTCTAAACTTTTATCAACGTAGCGTTCTCTCACCTTTATTGATAAAGGGACAACTACAGGCTTCAAACTACGAGTTGAAGGCAATGTCACGTCCACATCAAATTGGCAGTGGAGCACAAACTCTTCATCACGCAAAAGGAAGTATCCCTTAGAATGCACTTCATCTATGTGGATTATATCCGACTTGCGTTCACTTATTTGTGATTGGATATCTATTCGCTCATCAAAAGAATAGATGCCGTCACGACAGGCCTCACGTAATTGACGAAGGGTCCATTTCATATATATCACCTCTAAAACGACAAAATAAATTATACTTAAGAAAAGACAGCTTGTCAATCACAATAATCAATTCTAAACCAATATTAGTATAGCTGATTGACGTTCATATTACTAGTTTAGCTTGCTATAAATAAGGCTCATTTAAATAAATGGGATGCTTTGCTATCACTTGTTCTTCAGTTTTTTTATTAGGATTGGCCTGCAAAATACTATCTACTTGCAAGGACAAGTGATAATTGTCTGCTATTTCTTGCGATAAATTAGAAAAAAGTTTTAGTTTTTCCGAATTAAAGCTGCTTAAAAAGGCTCGTCCCACTTGATTAAAAGCCAAGATACGAAGCACTTTCTGCTTTTTATTTTTTGTTAAATAACTTTGCCACATTGTTTGATCAATATGCAATAAAACCATCATCAATAGACGTTGTACAGCTGACCGTGTCCACCGACTCGAAGTAAGAGCATCCACTAATTCCTCCCAAGACTGAGTTTTGAGATTTTGCTTATAGATAGCCGACTCCATCCCCTCGACCATTCCTTGAATTTTAGCAAGACCTTCTTTCCCCAACGCTAAGATAGCATAGTTGAGTAAGGTATAATAATCTTGCCATTCAATTAAGGAATGCATTTGCAACTTCTGCCAAGTCATTATCGGAAGATTTCGAGCTTTTAGAACACCCTCTTGAACTTCCTTTCTGATTTGACTGCCTGAAAGGATAGATATTGGTTGTAGCTCATGTGGTAGCTCAATCCACTGTTCTAGCTCTTGAGTTTCTTTAAGACGAGGGATAACAATTGGTTGAATTTTAGAACCTTTTAGTGCTTTTAAGTACAGAATGCCTAGCATTTGATTGCTAGCAGATGGATCGAAACTTAAACTGTATTCATGCTGTTTCAATTGTTGAGCGACAGCCGTTTGATAAGCGGCTGGGTAGGCCTTTCCTTCTTTAAGTAAAAGACGGATATTTTTTTGCAAGTCCGCATCAATTAACTCAATAAAATTTAAATAGGCTTGAAGATCTGCTAATTCAGCCGATTCACTTCCAAAAGCTAAATAATCAACCTCCAAGTCTTTCATGATGTCAACGGAGCTTCCGGCAAAAAAATCCGCTGCCTGCAGACTAGCATTCAATGGAAGTTCGAGGACTAGGTCTGCTCCATTTTTTAAGGCAAGCTCTGCCCTATGCCATTTATCCAGAATAGGAAACTCCCCTCTTTGCACAACATTCCCACTCATTAAAACGATAATGCATTCAGCTTGAGTTAAGGTCCTTGCCTTTTTGAGTTGATAGAGATGGCCATAATGAAAAGGATTGTATTCTGCAATAATGCCTAAGGTTCTCAACATTTATTCCCCCTTTTGACATACAAAAAACCAACGATCAGTCTTTTGATCTTGAGATTCGTCATACTGACGTTCACCAAAATTGACCAAAACTTGAATTTGTTGTGGTTGCAAGCCTACTTCTAGTAAAAAATTTTTATAAGTAGCTAAGGGATAGGTTTTTTCTTCTAGGTCGACTTGATAACGTCTATAAAAATCTTGATCAGCTTCAGACTCAACGCGATCAAAGACAGTTAACTGGTGAATTACACTTAAATCATTAGCTTTAGTGAAAGATGTCCACAATAGAGCTCCCTTTTCATCTTCATCCTGATAAGAAAATTGATCAAATCCTTGACTCAATTGATAAGGGGTCCATACATCAAACAATAATCGACCACTATCTTTTAGACAATTAACCATTGAAAAAAGAGCCTGTTTAAGCTCTTCTTCATTCTTTAGAAAACATAAAGAATCTGCATAGCAAGTCACTAAATCATACTTTCCCTCTTCTGCTTCTAGATTGAGCATATCACCTTGTTGAAAGATGAGGTTTTCATATTCATTTCCTGCTTGTTTTTTAGCTTGGTCAATCATTGCTTCATTTAAATCCATACCCTTAACTTGCTGATAATTCTTAGCTAATAAACGGCTAAAATAACCTGTCCCACATGCCATATCCAAAACATTTTCAACAGCTTCTCCTGCATGAGCTAAAGTAAAATCTAGCCACTGATCATAGGCGCTCAAATCATTAAAACGGTCATAAACCAAAGCGACATCGGTAAAACTCATTAAGGATTCACCCATGCAGAAATGTCCACTAATAGCGCATCTCGCCAGATTTTTTCTAAATTATAATGGCTACGCTCTTCATAATGAAAGACATGAACAACGATTTCATAAATATCAATTAAAATCCAGCGTCCGCCATCTTTTCCTTCAGAACCCTTGATATTTATATTCGCTTGATGACATTTTTCAATAATTTCGTCCACAATCGCATTAAGTTGACGTTCATTCTTGGCGTGCATGATTACAAAATATTCTGCCAAGGGTGTCATTTGACTTACATCTAAAGCCATAATATCTTGGCCCATCCGATCGTCCGCCGCTTTTACAATTACTTCTAATTTTTCTTTACTTGATAATGTCATAATTCCTCCTAAATAGCTTTATTTGCTTTATAATTTTTAATCCAACTGTTATAGACTTCAATTTGTAAGGGGAAAAGATATTCTTGCCTTTTCATCAAGTGCTTTACTGTCATACGCATCTTCAAAAAACAAGCCTTATCTAAATCAATTTGACTTAGTTTTCTAACCTTATTGACTCCTTTAAAATTACGTCCTTCTTCTGTATAGTCTGCGATATAAAGTATTTTTGCAAGTTTTGACATTTGGTGCCAGCCCGTAGTATGAGCAGCTACCGCTTGAATAATTTCATCATCTTGACATGCTAGATCCGTTTTCAATATTTGTGCAGCAGCAAAACCATGCCAGATTCCTTCTGTTGCGTCTTTAAGCCGCTCGTCTGACCAAAATGCTTGAGCTAAATTTAACATTGCCTCGGATTCAATTTCTTTGGCATAGTCATGCATTAAAGCAACAATTGATGCTTTTTCGATATCTTCTTCATAAAGCTTCGCTAACTCAAGCGCTTTTTTTTCAACCCCCATTACATGATCAAACCGTCTTTTTGATAAACGCTTTTCTAATTGATTAATCAACTCTTGACGGCTCATATTAATAAAGTCTTGTTGGTAAATAAGTTCTTCTGTCATAAAAACTCCTTCTTTCATCAATCCAAACGTCGATATAGGTCGTGGCGGTTAATGTAGTCTATCACCGCATCAGGAACTTGATAACGAATGGATTGTTCCAAGTAGACTCTTAGACGAATTTCCGTTGAAGAAAGCTCTACCAAAGGACTGTCTACCCAGATGATTGGATATTGCCCCCCATAAATTTCTTCGCCTGGACGTCGCACACCCACAAATTGAACCATTGAAGCCAATTCACTAATGTCACGCCAAGTCTCTAGTTCATTAGCTGAGTCACTCCCAATGATAAAGTAAAAGTCGCACTCAGGGTAAGCTTTCACGAAATGCCTCATAGTATCAATGGTATAATTTTTCCCACCACGATTAACTTCGTAGGCTTGGAGTTTAAACAAAGGATTACCTTCGATCGCTCTTTGAACCATTTGCAGCCGGTGTTGAGAAGCAATGGTCTGCTTCCCCGGCGCATGAGGTGGCTTTGCGGTTGGCATAAACCAAACTTCATCTAAATCTAATTGTTTTCCTACTTGTTCAGCCATCATTAAATGACCTAAATGAGGCGGATTAAAAGTCCCTCCTAAAATACCGATGCGTTGGCGATCACGGTCGGTTGTTAAATCCGCTATTTGTCCTAAGGTGATCGAGGCATATTCTCGCTCAAGCCTCAAAATAGTTTGTTCACTGACGATCGTCCGCATGGAGGTCTCCTTTCTGTTGCTATTGAATAGTGGCTATTTCTTCACTTATTCTTTGATATTTTTCTTTGTGAGAAGGGCGATAAAGAACAGCTGTATGTCCAACGGTTTGAACAATTACTGCATTAATTGCTTGAGCAATTTGTTCAGCCGCTTGATCAATTTCTTCATCAGAATTTTGCAGAATATTAAATTTAATTAATTCTCTTTTTTCAATGGCTTCATCCACTTGTTGAATAAAGACTTCTGTAATTCCTAATTTTCCGATTTGAAAAATTGCTTTTTCTTTTTGCGCTTTTTTTCTAAGAAACTTAATTTGTTTTTTATTTAATACGGTCATATTGACTCCTTTTCTAACTAGATCTGTTTAACCTAAATCATACTTTCTCTTTGTGTAACTTGGACAGCTTTTGGAGCCCATAGTCTTACTTGAACAGGTTCATTAACTGTTAACCATCCTAGTCCAGCAATCGCTAAATCTTGATTGGGTTTTAATTGATAATCCCTTCCTTGTAGTTCAGGAAAATTAACTGCTTGATTGAGATATGGAGGACTTAAGAGTTGTCCTTTGTGCTTAAGGTAAAAGTCATCTGCCTTATCCGTTTTAGTCCGGTGAATATATGTCTCATTGGAGACATAAAAAGTAAAGGCTGCCCTTTCTCCTGCTATAAAATCAACTCTACCTGCTCCAGCTAAAAAGAGTGTTTGACCAGCATTTAACTGAAAAGTTCTAGGATTAATTGCTTTATTGGGTAATAGTTTTTTCATTCCCTGACGATCTAAGTAATGAGCCAGTTGGTTTTCCTTGATAATTCCCGGAGTATCAATGATACCCGTTGTTTCTGTTAATGGTATACGAATCGTATCGAGTGTGGTGCCCGGATGATCAGAGGTTGTGATTATTTCTTTGTCTCCACCATAATGTCTCAGTAGTTGGTTAATTAAGGTAGATTTTCCAACATTAGTAACTCCCACTATGTAAACATTACGTTGTCTTACCTCGCGGTCAATCCGATCAATTAGAGCTTGTAAGCTAGCTGGCTTATTGGCTGACAGCAAAAACACTTCGTCTGGTTTTAAACTATTTTCAAAGAAACGCTGTTTCAACCAATGAACGATTCGATTTTGTTTGACTGATTTTGGTAATAAGTCTACTTTATTAGCGACTAAAACAAAGGGTTGCTTGCCAATAAAACGATTTAAGCCAGATAACATACTTCCTTCAACATCAAATATATCAATAACATTCACTACAAAAGCATCGTCTTCTGAAATGGAAGAAAGGCGATCCAGAAATATATCGTCTGAAATTTGCACATCCTGTAGCTCATTATAATGACGCAGTCTGAAACAGCGCTGACAATAAAAATCGCCTTCTATTTTTTTCTTCTCCAAGATAGAAGCCAATAAATACCCCATCTTATTAGGATCTTCACTTTGAATTTCAGCCCCACATCCAATGCATTGATAGTTTTCTTGTAAATTAGTTTGGTCTTTCAAGTTGGTCCCCCCAGTCTCCATGTCGGTCAATCCCAATCCATTTCAGTGCCATTTTTTCTAAAGTGCGATTGACCAGGGTGTAAATATTATCATTATTGACAATAGGTTTAACTAAAAGTACTTTCAAACCTAAACTCTTAGCTCCTATTACATCGGTCATTATCTGGTCACCGACCACTAAGACATGCTCCGGCTTAACTTGCATTCTTTTCATTGCTAAGCGAAAACTACGTCTGAGCGGTTTTAAGGCATGACCGAGATAAGGTAATTTTAAAGGATCCGCCACCCTATGTACTCGTTCGGGATGATTGTTGGATAAAACAAATAATTTTATACCTGCATCTTGCATACTCTTTGCCCATATTGCTAATTCTTGGGTATGATCTAGGCAATTCCATGCCAAGAGTGTATTATCAAGATCTACTATTAGGCCTTTAATTTGCTGGTTGATTAGATCAGATGGCTTAAGACGATAAACTGAATTAAGACACCAAGTGGGTTGAATCAATTTTCTCATGATTCCTCCTATACTTTTTTATTATCTTATTTCTTTTTTTACTTAAAGTCATTATAGCACATTCTTGTATTCTTATACTCATGATTCACTGGCTCTAATATTTATAATTATCTTGCTTAGGATTTTAACTGATGAAAAGATTATATGTTTATGCTAAATAAAAAGAGGTCTAGGATTTCGATTATCCTCAGACCTCTTTTTGTTTGAATTAACCCAACAGATCAAATATTTCAATGGCTACTAGATCAATGTTGTCAAAGCGGAAAACAGTTCCCGTTTCTGATTCTGTCATTTCAAAAGCATCATCATTTGGTAAATAAGTCACTTGGCATTTTTCAATCCCATCCAATTCAAATCGACGAATTTCAACTTCATCTTTTGCCTTAGTCATTGTTTCTAGTCGTTGAATAATTCCAGTAAGTACAGATGCTTTCATGATTTCCTCCATTCTTCACTAAGAAGATAATTTATTTTATACAAGGTATACTAACAAACTGAGATAAAATTGCAAGAAATAAATTTTAAGTTGCTTCCCAACTTAGAGTGAGGAGGACTATTAAGCTTGATCCCACCAAAGCTTAATCAAAGCTTGAGTACCATCATTTTCATGACCTTCTTTTGCTAATTCTTGGTATAAATCATAGGCAAGTTTTGTAACTGGTAAATTTAAATTGGCTTTTTCAGCTTCTTCTAAAGCAATACCTAAATCCTTGATATAGTGCTTAACAAAAAATCCAGGTGAATAGTCTGATTTTAAAATACGAGGGCCATAATTGGCCAATGACCAGTTATTAGCAGCTCCACCAGTCAAGGTTGCAATAACTTTTTCTAAGTCTAACCCATTTGCTTTAGCATACCTTAATGTTTCGACCATGCCGGTCATTGTCCCAGCAATCATAATCTGATTACTTGCCTTAGCATGTTGACCAGAACCTGCAGAACCATGGAGTTGAATACTTGCACTAAATGTTTCAAGAATAGGACGAACTTGATCTAAAGTTGCTGCATCTCCTCCAACCATAGCTGTTAGGCGTCCTGCTTTTGCTCCTAAATCTCCACCAGAAACAGGTGCATCTAAAACAGTAACACCCAAAGCTTGTCCTTTTTTAGTGAGTTCCTGAGCCAAACTTGGTCTAGAGGTGGTTAAATCAATAAAAACCTGACCTGAGTGAGCACCCTTAAACAAGCCCTTTTCACCTAGGTATACCGCTTCAACATCTTCAGGATAGCCAACTATTGTTAAGACTAAGTCACATGCCTGAGCAACTTCTTCAGGTGAAGCTTGCCAAATAGCCCCTTCTTCAACCAATTGATTGGCTTTAGACCTCGTTCGATTATAAACATAAAGCGGATAACCAGCTCTTAATATGTGTCTAGCCATTGATTGTCCCATAACACCTAGTCCGATAAAACCTACTTTGAGTGTTTGATCCACTATATTTTTCCTCCTATTACAATTTCACGAATAACATTTTTTACTTTACTAAAGACACGATCAAAAAGGCCAGTTTCTTCTTCAATATATCGCTCACATACTTGCTTGTAAAAGGTTAAAACTTGATCCGTAAACTTTTCTACTGATATTTCATATAAGTTATCTGTATCAATTGGATCAACTTGTTTTGAGTCTTTTTTCTCCAAAAAGTCTCTAATTGCTTGATTAAGTGTGTAATTTTCATCAAATAAGACGCCAAAAGCCTCTTCTTCAACCAATTGATTGGCTTTAGACCTCGTTCGATTATAAACATAAAGCGGATAACCAGCTCTTAATATGTGTCTAGCCATTGATTGTCCCATAACACCTAGTCCGATAAAACCTACTTTGAGTGTTTGATCCACTATATTTTTCCTCCTATTACAATTTCACGAATAACATTTTTTACTTTACTAAAGACACGATCAAAAAGGCCAGTTTCTTCTTCAATATATCGCTCACATACTTGCTTGTAAAAGGTTAAAACTTGATCCGTAAACTTTTCTACTGATATTTCATATAAGTTATCTGTATCAATTGGATCAACTTGTTTTGAGTCTTTTTTCTCCAAAAAGTCTCTAATTGCTTGATTAAGTGTGTAATTTTCATCAAATAAGACGCCAAAAGCCTCTTCTTGCATCACAGTCTTGAGGTAATCATTACTCTTAGCAATGATTGGACAGCGGTTAACAATTGCTTCTAGATAAGTCAACCCTTGCGATTCCGACTCTGAGGCATTTACATATAAATCAGCCATTTGGTAATAACGCCAAACTTCATCATGATCGACAAATCCGACAAAGCGCACATCTAAATCATGTTTACGACTAAATTGTTCTAGACTATCTCTTTCTGGTCCATCCCCAGCAATCACTAATTTTAGATTTGGATCCTTTTGCTTCAATTCACAATAAGAATATAAGACTTCAATTATATTTTTTTCTTTAGATAAACGTGATAAAGATAATAATACACGGTCTTTACTATTAAAACCTAAAGTCTTCCGCAAAGTTTTAGCTTCTTCTGGTTTAAAATTTGGAATGTTTACTCCAGTAGCTATTATCTGTATAGGAACATGAACACCATAAGATTCTAAAGTATCTTTAGTTAATTGACTGGGCGCAATGACTGCATTTGATTGGTTACAATACTGACGTGAAATTACTCTTACATGATTGGCTTGAACTAAGAGCCCATCTAAAATATAGTGGGTATAATTTTCATACATTGTATGATAAGTATGTATATTAGGAATCTTCAAACGGCTAGCAACATACTTACCAGCTAAACCCATACTAAACTCGGTGTGCGTATGAATAAGGTCTAAGTTCATGGAACGCGCTATTTTCAAACAGCGATCGAATCCCCGATATGCAATTCTTCGATCAGAAAAACTTAAAAAGGGAACACTTGAAATCCTAACAACATCTGGCTCTGCTTCTGCATTCGGATCAGTAGTAGTGAAGATAACTACCTCATGTCCTCTAGCTCGCAATTCTTTTGTTAATAATTTGATTGAAGTTGATACACCACTTAATTGAGGAAAGTAGGTATCCGTAAACATGCCTATCTTCATAATGCTTCCTTCCTAGAGCTTATTTCTATTCTCATCTATTATAGTAAATATTTTACTACCTTAACAACAGTGTTTTTTGTAAAAAAAAGACACTAGAAACGATTTGTTCCACAAACATATGGCTATGCTTAAATGGCGACAAACTATTCCTAGGGTCTTAACTATTTATGAAATACACTTTAGGCTAAATATTGATTAACAAGCTCTTCTACTGCTTCAGATGAATTACATTCCTTGATCACGCGATCAGCTAATTCTTGCATCTTTTTACTATCTAAGCGTGAAATTAACTGACGTGTTCTTAAGATTGACGAAGCAGACATTGAAAACTCATCTAATCCCATACCTAGTAGAATAGGTACCGCCATTTGGTCACCAGCCATTTCACCGCACATACCAACCCATTTACCTTCTTGGTGAGCTGCATCAATTACAAATTTGACTAATCTCAAAATAGAAGGATTATAGGGTTGATAAAGATAAGAAACTCGCTCATTCATTCGATCAGCAGCCATTGAATATTGGATTAAATCATTTGTACCAATTGAGAAGAAGTCTACTTCCTTTGCAAATTGGTCCGCTAAAACAGCAGCAGCTGGAATTTCAATCATTATTCCAACTTCGATAGAATCTGAATATTCAACCTGCGCTTGTTGAAGTTCTTTTTTAACCTCTTCTAATAAAGATTTAGCCTGGCGAAACTCTGAAATTGTAGCAATCATAGGAAACATGATTTTCAAATCACCATGAACCGATGCTCTCAGTAATGCTTTCAATTGTGTTTTGAACATCTCTGGCTTATCTATAGAAATACGAATAGCACGGTAACCTAAAAACGGGTTCATTTCTTGTGGCAACTTCATATATGGCAAATGCTTATCGCCACCTATATCCATGGTTCGAACGACCACCCCTTTACCATCAACAGCTTCAAGCACTTGACGATAAGCGCGATATTGGTCATCTTCACTAGGAAAATCAGAAGCATTCATGTAAAGGAATTCTGTTCGATACAAGCCTACTCCATCTGCTCCATTATCAATAGCTCCCTCAACATCCTTAGGGGTTCCAATATTGGCAGCAATTTCTACTGTTTTACCATCACTAGTTATGGATGGCGATGCTACCAATTTTTTTAATTCTTCTTGGTCTTGTTTAAATTGGTCGCCTTTATGCTGATACTCTTTTAGTTCTTCCTCGTTTGCTTGCAGGATAATTTGACCTTCTAAGGCATCTACGATTAAGTTTTCTCCCTGTTTAACCGCTTGAGAAACACCTTCAATCCCAACAACGGCAGGTATCTCTAACGACCTTGCCATGATAGCAGAGTGAGATGTTCTTCCGCCAATCTCTGTGACGAAGGCTTTCACATATTTTTTATTCAATTGCGCAGTGTCGCTTGGCGTTAAGTCTCTAGCCACCACAATTACTTCATGGTCAATAGTAGCTGGAGTCGGTAATTCCACTCCTAATAAAGCAGCTAAAAGTCGTTGTTTCACGTCACGGATATCTGCTGCACGTTCTTGCATGTAAGGATTGTCTTCCATCGCTTCAAATGTAGCAATAAACATATCTGCAACTTGTTCAAGACTAGCCTCTGCATTCATCTTATCTTCTTCAATCAAAGTTTTTACTTGGGCTAGGAATTCTGGATCTGATAAAACTAAAAGATGTGCATCAAAAACTTTTGCCTCTTCTTCACCTAATTGGTCAGCAGCTAATTGGCGAATATTTTCAAGTTCCGCTTTTGCTTGGTCAACAGCGACAGACAAACGCATAAGTTCCTGTTCACTATCTTCAATTGACTTTTTGTCAAAACTTAAGTCGGGATCCACTAATAAATAAACAGGTGCAATTGCAATCCCATCACTAGCCGCAATACCGGTTAGTTTATTAGTCATTATTCAGATAAGCCCTCTTTCTTCATGGTCTCTGTTACCGTTTCAATAGCTTCTTTTTCGTCAGAACCTTCAGCTGTAATTGTAACGTCAGCTCCTTGTCCTACGCCAAGAGACATCACTCCCATAATTGATTTCAAATTTACTGATTTACCTTTATATTCTAAGTTAATATCTGATGAAAACTTACTAGCTGCTTGCACTAATAAAGTTGCAGGTCTTGCGTGAATCCCAGTCTCAGCAACTACGTGAAATTCTTTCTTTTCCATATGTTCATCTCCTTAAAGACATTATTTCTAATATTAAGCTATGCGCTGAATAGCTATTCATTCTAGGCAAATAAAAACCCAGGCAAACGCTATCATTATTATACACAAAACCAAAATTAAAAGCTAAGATTATTTACTTATTAAATACCAGTAACCCTTAATAAGAGATTTACATCAACTGTTTAAGTTTAACATCAGGGTGTTTGTCTTTAAACCAATTTTCAGCAAACTGATTTTCAAAAAGGAAAACAGCTTGGCCGAAACGATCTTTTGCCAGAAGGTTTCGTGAGGAAGACATCTTAGGATCTAAGTCCTCATCATCAATCCAACGTGCAATTTTTGACCCCATTGGTGTCATTTCAACTTCTGCATTATATTCGTTTAATAAACGATATTGAAAAACTTCAAACTGCAGTTGTCCGACCGCTCCTAGTATATACTCTTCTGTATGATAGGTCTTATATAATTGAATGGCTCCTTCTTGCACAAGTTGTTCAATTCCTTTATGGAAAGATTTTTGCTTCATTACATTCTTTGGCGCTACTTTCATAAAAATCTCCGGCGTAAATTGTGGTAGATCTTCAAATTGGACGGCTTGGTTACCTGCATAGATGGTATCACCTATTTGAAAATTCCCCGTATCATATAAGCCAATAATATCGCCTGCAAAAGCATCTTGGACTTCTGCTCGACTGTCGGCCATGAACTGGGTAGTATGTGCCATTCGAATGGTTTTGCCGGTTCGGTTTAAAGTAACTGTCATTCCCTTTTCAAAACGGCCAGAAACAATCCTTACAAAGGCAATGCGGTCACGGTGTGCTGGGTTCATATTAGCTTGGATTTTAAAAACAAAGCCTGTAAAACGCTCATCTGTTGGCTGGATATATTCTTCGTCAACTGTTAAAGCCGGCGCCGGCTGATGAGACAAATCGACAAAGGCATCCAAGAAAGTTTGTACGCCAAAACCCGTTAAAGCGGACCCAAAAAAGACGGGCGTTAATTTTCCTCGTGAAATAGCCTGGCGATCAAAACTATTACCCGCTTCATGTAAAAGTTGTGCATCATCAATTGCTTGACTATAAATAGATGATGATTTAAAAGCGTGGTCTCCTTGGGCATGTCCTTCTTCATCCAGTGCTATAAAATAATCTTCATCATCTGATTGACGAATTTCCACGCGCTGATTGTATAAATCATATAGACCTAGTAATGTTTTACCCATACCCATTGGCCAATTCATTGGATAGGCATTAATTCCTAAGACTTCTTCTAATTCCGCTACTAAATCCATTGGCTCGCGTCCATCGCGGTCTAGTTTATTCATAAATGTAAAGATAGGAATTCCACGCTTTGAGACGACCTCAAATAATTTCTTAGTTTGAGGCTCAATTCCCTTACCAGAATCGACCACCATAACAGCAGCATCGACTGCCATTAAAGTACGGTAGGTATCTTCCGAAAAATCTTCGTGACCTGGAGTATCAAGAATATTAACTTGATAGCCATCATAATCCACTTGCATGACAGAAGACGTGACTGATATGCCTCTTTGCTTTTCAATTTCCATCCAATCTGATTTAGCGAATTTATTTGATTTTTTTCCCTTAGCTTTTACCGTTCCCGCTTCACGTATAGCTCCAGAAAATAATAAAAGTTGCTCGGTGATAGTTGTTTTTCCAGCATCGGGATGGGAAATGATTGCAAAAGTTCGACGACGCTCCACTTCTTTTGTTATATTTTTAACCATTATTTCTCCTCATTTCTGTTGATAACTTAAAGACAAGAAAAGCTGGGTTTACCCCCAGCCCTTTTTTATCATTTAGTTAACCATGAGCTTTCTTAAAATCAACCAATTTTTTGTCATTTGTCTTTTCTGCCGTTTCTTCATTCTTTATAACATCTTGAATTAAACGTTGTAATTCCTCTTTTTCTTTATCTGACAATTGTTTTTCTGCCGAAAGATTCTTTCGATGACTGTTTGGTTGTAAGTCATCTTGCTCATAATCTTCAATCTGATTCCTAAAACGATTCACTTGCTTGCTAGGAAAAACCTCATCAAAATTAGTTGATGAAACAAATTTTTCATAGTCTGAAATCATATCTAGCATTTGTGATTGCATCATTTTTAATTGATCTTTTAAATCTGTTCCTGTATTGGCTAGTTCCTTACTATAATATGCAAAGTTTTCTTTGTATTGGGCCACTTGCTCATTAGTACGATTTATTAGCTTTTCTGCTTCTGCTTCTGAATCGGCAATAATTTCATTTCCTGTCTTTCGTGCGTCCACTAAACCATCTTTTAGAGCGGCTTCAATCGACTGGAAATAAACCACTTTCTCTTCTAGAGCTTGTACTTTCTGGTTTAAATTAGCAACGTCTCTTTCTAAAGATTTAATTTTTTCATCTTTATATTCAACTAATTGGTTAACTTGTTTGCGATTATAGCCAAATAGATTAACAGACACTTCGCTGATACGGTCCATTTAGTCACCTCATAACTTTCTTTTCCATCAACTAATTTTAACAAAAAATACTTGTTTTGAATAGGTCCTATTGCGATATCCCTTATTTAATGTCTAGAGTTGTCAAACATATGTTACACAAGGTGCTTCTAAATGGGCATGCTTATG
>NZ_JBNUPE010000022.1:0-18449 GCF_050409585.1 Facklamia sp. P9177 | reverse complement strand
CGGTACGGTAACTATTTCTTTAGAACCATCAGGATAAGTGACTTCCACTAGACCTGTATACTTACCTGGTGTGCTTGGATCAATTTGTCCAGCTGGTGTCACATCCTTAAAGCTTGGTACACCTGGATGATCTGGATCCTCTACATAATCTGGAACTATTACGTTGTCGGTTAAATCAACGATGCCATCTACTTCTACGATCTCTGGCTTAACCGTTGGATCGTAATCTTCTTTTTGAGGGATCTCTGGCGCAGTCACCGTCACCGGTACCTGGATGATTTCCATTGATCCATCTGGATAAGTCACTTTAACAAGTCCAATATAGCCGCCAGGTGTTGTATTATCGATGGTTCCAGCTGGAGTCACATCTTCAAAAATTATATCTCCAGGATATTTTGGATTCACTACATAATCTGGAATGCTAACATTATCTAATAAATCGGGTGTTCCTCCTATCCCAATAATTTCAGGAGTTACTTGAGGAACGAAAACATCTGCTTGTGAAGCTTCCGGAGTTTTTACGGTAACAGGTACATCAACAATTTCGGATGTTCCGTCTGGATAAGTTACTCTAACTTTACCTGTATATTCTCCAGGAGTTGTATTATCAATCACTCCATCTGGCGTCACATCCTCAAAAGTAGGGACACCTGGATATTTTGAATCTTGAATATATGAAGGAACAGTCACATTATCTATTAAATTAGGAGTTTGTCCAATTTCAATTACTTCTGGTACCACCATTGGATCATATACATCGGATTTTTTATCGATTACAGTCACTGGCACATCAACAATTTCAAATGTATTATCTGGATAAGTCACTTTAACTTTACCCGTATATTCTCCAGGAGTTGTATTATCAATCACTCCATCTGGCGTCACATCCTCAAAAAGAGGGACACCGCTATGCTTTGGATCCTGCACATAGTTTGGAACAGTTACGTTATCTGCTAAATCAATCGTATCTCCTACTTTAATTATCTCCGGAGTTACATTCGGTTCATAAATTGAATCATGAGGAACGTCTACAGCGGTTACCACTACAGGTACTTGAATAGTTTCAGAACTTCCGTCTTGGTAGGTTACTTTGACCGTACCCGTATATTCCCCAGGTTTTGTATTATCTATCGAACCTAAAGGAGTAATATCCTCAAATGTTGGTTTTCCATCATAGTTAGGAACAGTCACATTATCGATTAAGTTAACTGTTTCTCCCACTTTGATATTCTCAACAGTTGCAACGGGAGCAAATGTATCTGCTTCATTTTTTAACCTCGCATAAAAATTATCAATCGCTATTATATTTCCCGTATTTACTGTTTCTAATTGAGCAATATACATTGTTTCTCGTGGCAAATTAGCAGGTACATCAAATGCTTGATCTGGGAAAACTCCATTTGCTGCAACAGTAAAAGGGGTTCCTTCAAGAACTAATTTTGGAGATTTCGTAGGATCTTCAGGAACTTCATACCAACGAACGATATACTCAACATCAGGCACAGCTCCAGTAACAACAGCATTCGCTTTATTGCCAGGTGCTGCATAATTATCGGTTGAATCATAATTAGTAATGTCTATTGTTGGAATAGTATTTCTTAGTACAAATTGGAAACCAGCTCCTTTGAATTCATCCCTTCCAGAAGAATTCGTTTGAGAATATAACAAGGCTGTTGTCGGCTTGCTTGAAGTCGAGAAGTCCCTAAATTCAGAATCATATCTTGAAACGAGGATAAAGTCAGATGCATCAAGACCCCCTGTGTCGTATTTAAGGTTTTTCCCATTATAGAATTGTCCATCTAAAGTGGAGTTAGAAAAAACAGAAACTTCTTTACCAAACTGATTTCCTTGCGAATCAGCTACCGACATATTCATGATCACTTGATGCCATAGAGACGCATTTTTTCTTTGCTTAATTCCTAACATCTCTCTTACATTAGCTATATCGAACTTAAAATCACCAAATTGATTGGTCTTTGTCTTATAGGTAACCTTATTATTAGGATTCAAAACATCTTGGATAGTTAGATAAACCGTCATATCCTCAGCAAATTTATCACCTGTTTTTTCTTCATAGGCTGGATATTGTGAGGTGATTCCTGGTGCATAATCTGCCTCCCAATAAACATTTCCTACAATTGTCTTATCATTAGCGTAATTTGCATGATTGATATCCCCTACTAATTTATCAATTTCGACTACTTTTTCTTTATTATGCTGAGTCAATTGATCTTTAGGTTGTAAAACGACAGCAACATCTTGAATCTGCATCGTTGCCACATCTTGAAGAATTGGTGTCCATATACCATTAATTCCCTGACTATAACCTCCCCATTGTCCAGGGTTACCATTACTTGTTTGAACATTATCATACTTATTATTGACTAACCAATCTTGATCTGCCCAAATTCGATATTTAAAAGCTGAATATAATACAGTTTCTAACTGCTTACCAAGAAATTCGTGGTCCGTTGTTGTTCCATCAGGATTGACCACTTTAAATATCCCTGGATTCACTGCAAAATAACCATTATCATTGGATTTAAATGTATAAATAGGTGACAAAGTACCATCTCTATCCATCCATTGCATATATAAAGGTACGTTCCCAACTAGATAGTCTTGATTATTAATCAAATGTTTGTCATTAACCTGATGGTTATCTTGGGATTTAATGAGTTCTTTATCCCCATCATATATCCCTGTATTTCCTGCATTATCTACGTAAGTTCTACCATTTAAATGGTGTTTTAGATATTTGAGATTAAATTCTCCATCTAACATTTTGTTTTCAATACTGATCACATTCTGATCAGCAGGTAAAAGATTCGCTAAAGTAGCAAAAGATTCCGGAGCAGATAAAGCTTTATCTTGAGGTGCATTAATTGATGTCGCCTCTGAATTAGAGGTTCTACTTTCATTCGCTAATGTTTCGTTTTCTATACTACTTGTTATTTCTTCTAAACTAGTTTTATTCGCTTCTAAGTTTGTAGCTTTTTCTTCTTTTATAGACGCTACTATAGACTTAGCCTTATTTGCTGAGATTTCCGCTTCTTTTGCTGAGATTTTCGCTTCTTTTGCTAATGCTAAAGCTTTTGTAGTTCCAGCAATATTTGCTGCCTCGATGGCTATCCCTGCTTCTGCCTTAGCATTATTTAAAGCTGAAATAGCTTCGTTCGCTGCGGTTTCTGCTTCTATAACACTCGTCGCTTCAGAAGCTTTTTCGGCAGCATTAGAAGCTTCTTTTGCAGCCAAAGCAGCTTCTAATGCTGCATTTTTAGCGGTATTTTCCGCTTCTAATTCATCATTTGAAAGTTCATTTAATGTGGTATCATCACCTGTGACTGTTGCTTCCTCTGAGGTCATAACTTCTTCAGTGGTAACTAGTTCTTCATTAGTTATCTTATCTTCTGAACTATTTGTTAATTCAGAAGTGACTACTTCGTTTAAATCGTTTTGTTCGTTTAATGAATTATCTGCTGTTTCTTCTGTCGTCGCGCTTGTTGAGGTTTCTTCTGTAATATTTTGTGCATAAACACTATCTTGACCTACACCTGCAAATATGAAAAAAGATGCGATTAAAACAGAACAAGATCCAAATGCAAACTTTCTTATTGCATATTTGTTATCTTTATTAGAAAACTTCCTCTGTTTCAAAAATTTATTATTCTTACCGACCACAATATCACTCCTAAAAAAAATTTAATATTGCGACATCTTTTCTAAAGTATAGCGACAATACTATAAGAACATATTATAATATTCGCCTTGATTTAGTCAAACAAATGCTATATAATTATTATTTTATTTATAAATAGGTTGTATTATATATCAATTTAAAGTAAAAAAATTATGGCTACCTCATTCCTTTATATTTATGTAATAAGTTGGGAGTTTTACACATCTTTTCTATACTAAGTTTTTTAAAAGGGTTGCCTTACAATAAAGTTCATATCCAAGTATTATTTTTCTGAACTTCTATGTTTATCCTATATGTAATCTGATCCTAAGCAGATCGATCTTCAATTCAACTTTATAACAATAATAGTATTATCTATATTTTTTAAACGTGGTTGAGAATCACAGTAATGCGTTTAATATCTTTCATTTTTATAATTATTACTTGTTAATAATAAAACTTAAAACGCCTCCTCTAGCGATGCCAATAAGCATCGCTAGAGGAGGCGTTTAACTTTAATTTATAAATTCTTTAAGTTTTTAGCGTTTCTTATTTAAATTCTGTAATTTTTTCAGCGGCTAAGCGTACGGATGGATAACCAGAATCTTTAGCCTTTCCAATTGATAGGATCATTACCGGTACATAGCGTTCTTTGTCGAGACCGAAAGCTTCAGCCAATAAGTCCTCTTCAAAACCACCGATTGCATTGGTATCATAACCATGAGAACGAGCCACTAACATTAATTGCATGGCTGCCAAACTTGAATCAATTTTCACAACATCATTCATTTTTTGTTTAGAAAAGCTTTTATAATAAGGAATAATGACAGATAATTGTTGATCTCTCGTTTCAGCAGGCATTTTACCTTCCTCGACTGCTTGATTGTAGATTTCTTCACCGAGTTCATAACACTGCATATCGCCAAATATTAATATCATAGCAGATGAAGTGTCATTTTGCAGCGTATTAAAACGAATAAGTGGTTTTAATTTGGCTTTTTGCTCTTGGCTTTCAACCACCACAAACCTCCATGGTTGCATATTGACGGATGAAGGAGCTGTGGTAGCTTCTTGAATCATTTCAAGCATTTCTTCCTGACTTATTTTATACTTCTCATCATAAGCACGAATTGACTTTCTTCCATAAGTAATTTCTGAAAAATTATTAGTGACTAAGTGGTTGGACATATTATTCTCCTTTTCTATTGTATTAATTTGGTTAATAATTCGATCAATCGCTGTGTTTCATCTTTAGATAGGGGTAAAATCCTCTGTTGCTCAGATTGACAATAACTCTGCTGGCAACGATTCAAATCATTTAACGCCTTATCGGTAATTGTTACGAGCACTTCACGATTATTTTCTTTATTTCTTTTGCGGATCACATATTTTTTTCCTTCAAGAATTCTTAAATGTCTTGTAACAGCTGCACGATCTATCTTTAATTCCTTTTGTAGACGAGTTTGGCAACAAGGACCATGCTCTTTTAAAAACATCATTAATTCAAAGCGCGTTATACTAAATGACGTTTCTTTTTCAAATTTACTAATTAACTCCTGGTTAACTAGTTTTAATTGATAAAATAATCTACTTACTTCTCTTAGACTCACCAAACCCTCCCTCTTTCATTTCATAAATCAACAGTTGACTCGTCAATTATAAAGTGTTTTGTTTGTTTTTTAAAATAAAATGCTCCTTTATTAACCAAAAAAACGCTCTCTAAATTCTTAGAGAGCGCTTTAATCTATTCTGTCAATCTTATTTGAAATCTTTTAAATTATAGAAAACTTTTTTGCCATTATATTGTGCTAATTCACTTAATTCATCTTCAATCCGCAATAATTGATTATATTTGGCAATACGGTCTGTACGTGATAAAGACCCTGTCTTAATTTGACCCGCATTGGTTGCTACTGCAATATCCGCAATAGTGGAGTCTTCCGTTTCACCTGAACGGTGAGAAATGACTGCTGTGTACCCTGCACGCTTAGCCATTTCAATCGCATCAAATGTCTCAGTTAGTGTCCCAATTTGATTCACTTTGATTAAAATGGAATTCCCCACACTTTCTTCAATACCACGTGAAAGAATTTCAGTGTTGGTCACAAATAGATCATCTCCAACTAATTGGACTTTGTCACCTAAACGTTCAGTTAGTAACTTCCAACCCTCCCAGTCATTTTCATCCATACCATCTTCAATGGAAATGATTGGATATTTATTCACTAACTCTTCAAGGTAGTCAACTTGTTCTTGGGCTGAGCGTTTTTTACCGCCTTCTCCTTCAAATTTGGCATAATCATAAACACCCTCTACGTAAAATTCTGAAGCGGCACAGTCAAAGCCTAAGAAGATATCTTGACCGGGTTTGTAGCCAGCTTTCTCAATCGCTTTAAGAATGGTCTCTACACCGTCTTCCGTTCCTTCAAAGCGAGGCGCAAAACCACCCTCGTCACCTACTGATGTTTCTAACCCACGTTCCTTGAGAATTGATTTTAGCGCATGGAAAACTTCAGCGCCCCAACGTAACGCTTCTTTAAAGTTTTCAGCCCCAACAGGTAAAATCATAAACTCTTGGAAAGCAATCGGAGCATCCGAGTGTGAGCCACCATTAACAATATTCATCATTGGTACTGGTAACTCTTTGGTATTGAATCCACCTAAGTATTGGTATAAAGGTATTTCTAAATAATCAGCAGCTGCACGTGCCACAGCAATAGATACGCCTAAGATAGCGTTTGCTCCGAGTTTTCCTTTATTCGGTGTGCCATCCATTTCAATCATCATTTGATCAATAGCTTGTTGTTGCAATACATCAAACCCTAATAAGGCTTCGGCTAAAAAGTGGTTAACGTTATCAACGGCTTGGCTAACTCCTTTGCCACCATAGCGTGTTGCATCTCCATCACGTAATTCTACTGCTTCATGTTCTCCAGTAGATGCTCCTGAAGGGACCATTCCGCGTCCAAAGGCACCACTTTCGGTATAAACTTCTACTTCAATTGTTGGGTTTCCTCTTGAGTCAAGAACTTCACGTGCGTAAACATCTGTAATATAAGGCATTTTATTCGCTCCTTTTGTTGGATTGAAACGGTTAAACGTCTCGATCTTATTCTATTGTTTTAGTAAATTAAATTCAATGAATTGCCATTAATGCTTAATTAAACTTTGGCTAGTCATCTCACTTGGTTGGTCAATTTTTAAAAGGTCAAGCATAGTAGGTGCTAAATCAGATAGTATGCCACCTTCTCTTAACGAGATTCCTTCTTTCGTAACAATCACTGGTACAGGATTGGTAGTATGAGCAGTCATAGGTTTACCTTCTAACGTAATGACTTCATCTGAATTGCCGTGATCGGCTGTAATGATTGCAACACCTTCTTTTTCTAAAATCAAATCGACAATTTGACCGAGGCACTCATCGACCGCTTCAATAGCTTTGACGGTTGGCTCTAACATACCTGAATGACCAACCATATCCGGATTAGCAAAATTAAGAATGATTGCATCAATCGTATCTTCATTAATTTTATCTATCAATGCGTCCTTGACTTCGTAAGCGGACATTTCAGGTTTTAAGTCATAAGTAGCTACTTTAGGAGAAGGAATTAAAATACGTTCTTCTCCCGGAAACGTTTCATGACGGCCACCTGACATAAAGAAAGTGACATGAGGAAACTTCTCAGTTTCTGCAATACGTAACTGCGTTTTGCCTGCTTTCGCTATCGCTTCGCCAATCGTATTCACTAAATCAACTTTCTTGAAAGCGATTTCGGCTAGAACATCTTTTGAATATTTAGTAAATGTTACAAATTGTAAGTTTTCTGGTCGATTCGATGTGTCAAAGCCGTCAAAAGCCGGATTACTTAAAGCTGTTGATAGTTGAATCGCACGATCAGGTCGGAAATTATAATAAATAAGGCTATCGCCTTCTTTAATGTGTCCTTCTGGATCCACCACAAAAGGTTGAACAAATTCATCATATACTTCTTGATCATAAGAAGCCTGAACTCCTGCTTCAGCAGAGGCATATTGAGGTCCTTGGCCACTAACTAAGGCATCATAGGCTAATTTAACGCGGTCCCAACGCTTATCACGGTCCATTGCATAGTAGCGTCCAGAGACTGTTGCAATTTCACCAATTCCTTTTTCTTTAATAAAACTTTCTGTATCTCTTATAAAATCTATTCCGGATTGAGGTCCAACATCACGTCCATCTAGAAAAGCGTGAATATACACTTTGTTTAAATCCATTTCTTTAGCTAACTCAATTAAACCGAAGAGATGATTGATATGTGAATGAACCCCACCGTCAGAAAGTAAGCCCATTAAATGCAATGCTCCATTATTTTGCTTAGCGTGCTCGATGGCCTTGGTGAGTTCAGGAATCTTTTTTATACTACCCTCTTGAATGGACTTATTTATTCGCGTCAAGGATTGATAGACAATTCTTCCAGCCCCAATATTCATATGTCCTACTTCAGAATTCCCCATTTGACCTTCTGGTAAACCAACATTTTCCCCTTCTGCTCTGAGTTGTTGATGGGGAAATTGCTGCCAATAACGATCAAAGTTGGGTTTATGCGCCGCCTTAACGGCATTCCCATAAGTCTCCTCGCGAATACCAAAGCCATCTAAAATAATTAAAGCAATAGGTGCTTTTCCCATTATTTAACCGCCTCCAATAAAGCTAAGAATGATTCAGGTTGTAGGCTCGCTCCGCCTACTAATGCTCCGTCTACATCTGGACAAGCTAGGTACTCTGCAATATTATCAGGTTTAACTGACCCGCCATATTGAATACGTACTTGATCAGCTACCTCTTGGTTAAAGTTTTCTGCTACTACTTGACGAATCGCATGACACATCTTTTGGGCATCATCTTTTGTTGCTGATTTACCCGTCCCAATTGCCCAAATTGGTTCATACGCAATTACCAATGATTGTACTTGACCTTCCGTTAAATCTTTTAAAGCTGCCGTTATTTGTTGGCCTACAAATTCCTCAGCATTTCCTGCTTCGTAGGTTTCGAGCGTTTCTCCGCAACAAATAATCGGCTTCATTCCATTACGAAAGATAGCATGAGTTTTTTGATTAATTTCTTCATTGCTTTCATGAAAATATTGACGACGCTCAGAATGTCCAATGATCACATAATCTACACCTAAAGCCGCTAGCGTTTTGGGACTGATTTCGCCCGTAAAAGCGCCTTCATCTTCCCAAAAACAATTTTGCGCAGCTACTTGTAAATCAGTTCCCTGTACAGCTTCGGTCATAGCTTCTAAGAAAACAGCAGGTGCTCCGATCACTGCATCCACTAAATCATTTGAAGGGATATCTAATTTGACATTTTCAATAAAACCACGTGATTCTTTAGCTGTTTTATTCATTTTCCAGTTTCCGGCAATAATTGGTTTTCGTGACATATTTTTCTCCTTTTCTAATTATAGATTATCAATGGACTCCACGCCTGGTAATTCGGCTCCCTCAAGATAAGATAAGGAGGCTCCTCCACCGGTAGAAATATGCGTGAACTTATCTTCATAACCCAATTGAGTAACAGCTGCAGCAGAATCTCCTCCACCTACAATAGTGGTCGCACTCTCTAAATTAGCAATGGCTTGACAAACTCCCATCGTTCCCTGTGCAAATTTTTCCATTTCAAAAACACCCATTGGCCCATTCCACACTACAGTTTTGGCGCCAGCTAAAGTTTCAGCAAACAAATCAACTGTCTGAGGCCCTATATCCATCCCCATGTAGTCTGTAGGAATTTCTTCAGAAGCTACCACTTTAGTTTCGGCATCCTTGTTAAATTCTTTAGCCACAACATTATCAACCGGTAACACTAATTTATCGCCTGCTTTTTCCATAATTTCTTTAGCGAGTTCGATGCGATCTGGTTCACAAATGGATTGTCCAATTTCGAGGCCTTTTGCCTTGAAAAAGGTATACGCCATACCTCCACCGATAATTACTTTATCAGCTCGATCTAACAAATTCTCAATAACTTTAATCTTATCAGAAACTTTTGCTCCCCCTAATATAGCAACAAAAGGACGTTCCGGCTGATCTACCGCTTCTTTCAAGAATTTCACTTCTTTTTCCATTAAGAAGCCGACCGCTGAATCTAAATGCGCTGCAATACCAACATTCGATGCATGAGAACGATGTGCGGTTCCAAATGCATCATTAACAAATAGATCCCCTAGACTTGCCCAATACTTGCCAAGTTCTGGATCATTCCCAGATTCCTTTTTCCCTTCTACATCTTCAAACCGTGTGTTTTGAACTAACAATACTTGACCCTCTTGCAAATTTTTAACCGCTAATTCTAATTTTTCGCCACGTGTTTCATCAATAAAAACAACCTCTTGTCCTAATAATTCAGATAAACGATTTGCTACAGGATTTAAGTTACGATCTGCTTTATCCAAATCCTCTGCCGATTTGATCTTACCTAGATGTGAAAATAAAACAACCTTGGCTTGATGCTCAATTAAATACTTTATCGTATCTAGAGCAGCTACAATTCGATTATCGTCTGTAATCTTATTACCATCCATCGGAACGTTAAAATCGACACGTACTAATACGGTTTTGTTTTCAAGGTTTAAGTCTCTAATAGTTTTTTTAGCCATTCTTCTTCCTCCTTTATGAAAAAAACGGAGAAGCGCGTTTGCTTCCCCGCTAGTGTGGGTCTTATTAATTTAATTCAACAAAATATTCTAAGGTTGAAATCATGTTCGCTGTAAAGCCGTACTCATTATCATACCAAGAGGCTGCCATAACGATTTGATCGTCACCTTCACCCATTACTTTTGTAAGTGTTGAATCAAAAACAGATCCTGCTGGATAACCAATAATGTCTGCAGAAACAATTTCATCTTCTTCATAGACAAAAGCATCTGATTCATATTTCTTCATCGCTGCGTTAACTTCCTCAGCTGTTACTTCTTTGTCTAAGACTGCATATACCTCAGTTAAAGAACCAGTGATTGTTGGAACTCGTAAAGCTGCACCGTCAATTTTACCATTCAATTCAGGAATTACTTTTCCGATTGCTTTAGCAGCTCCAGTGGAAGCAGGAATAATTGAAAATGCTCCTGCACGGTTTTTACGTCCGCCTGGCGAATCTTGTAATTTTTGAGTTGCTGTATAAGCATGAACCGTTACCATTTGGGCAGATTTTAGACCAAATTCTTTATGTAAAACATTGACCATTGGAGCTAAGCAGTTAGTTGTACATGAAGCTGCTGAAACAATCACATCATCAGCTGTTAGAACTTCGTGGTTTACACCATAAACAATTGTCTTCGTTTCAGCTGACTTAGCGGGCGCTGAGATTAGGACACGCTTAGCACCTGCATCGATATGGGCTTGAGCCTTTTCTGCTGAATTGTAAAAACCAGTACATTCTAAGACGAATTCAACCCCTAAATCTTTCCATGGTAACTTCGCTGCATCTGGCTCAGCAAAGGCTTTAATCTCTTTACCATCTACAACAATCACATCACCTTTAGCTTCTACAGAGTATGGAAAACGACCTTGCGCTGAGTCATATTTTAATAAATAAGCTAAATCTTCGTTATCTGTTAAATCATTAATTGCAACAACTTCTAAATCTGAATCCTTTTCTAAAATACGACGTAATGCTAAACGTCCAATACGACCGAAACCATTGATTGCGATTTTTGTTGACATATTGATAATTTCCCCCTTAGGATATTTTATTTAAATTGGGTAACCCCATTTAAAACAGCTTTAGCGAGACTTTTATCACAAATGAGCCAGGTTTGTTTTGGCATCATCTTGTAGAAAGCTCGGGTAGCAGGTGCTTTTTGTTGGCCTGCTACTATGGTTAATAATAACGGAAACTTAATGACATCTTCAAGTTGTAAGCCTAAGCGAGGGATGGAAAAAACAACCTTTCCCTCTGCATCATAAAAAATGCCAAATGCTTCACCTACCGCTTGACCTTCGAGAAGTATTCTTTCTTGTGGCGGAGTTAGTTTTCTTCGCTTTGACATTACTTGAGCAGCTCCCACACTTAATAAAAGACAGTCCGCTGATCGACTTAAATCAAGGGCTTTTTTAATGGTTGGATCCTTAACAATCTCTTGACTCAACTGATCAGTTAAACGATCTGGAATATACAAGGGAACATAGTCAGCTTGGGTCTCATGAGCCATTATTCCAGCTACCGTATTAGATTGAATATGAAAAGAACCTTCCATACCACCACGGCTAGGCACAAAGGATAATTGTCTGTTTTGCGATAGTTCCTTAGTAAAATGTTGACCCATATTAGCCAAAGTGGACCCTCCCGTAACAGCTACAACCGCTTCTTGCGGTAATTCTTGTCCTAGAATCGTTTGAACTGCTTCAGCAAGCATTTGAAAAACTGTAAAGTCGCTATCTACATCGCCAGCTACTACCCAGCAGTTTTGTATATTTAATTCTTTAGCTAAGGCTGCTTCGTATTCCGGTAAACGGTCCTGCCCCATCCGTAACTGCTGAATGAGATGGCCTACTCTTTGTCCTTCATCCGTAATACGTATCCCCGCACGACTTACATCTACCAGACTTTGATCACGCAATACTTGTAAATTAGTTCTCAAAGTTCGCTCGGACAAATGAATTTGTTTGGCTAACGCTTTACGACCAATTCGTAGTTGATGCTTAGATAAAGCTTTTAAAACATTAAGACGAATGTCTAACATCTCACCAAGTTCTGGTACCACTGTACCTAATTCATCAATCAAATCCATTCCAAGCCTCCTGTTGGTCGCTGAATGACCTTGTTTTATAAAAAGAAGAAAAGCTATTCATCTTTCTTCATAAAACATTCTAACACTGCATGGTTTAAATTACAATGGATATACTTTCTGAATCTGGGCGCTTTATGTCCTTTGAAATCTACTGCTTCATCTTCTAAGCTAATCTTACCCCATTAATTACTATCGATAGTAACTCCATTCGACTTTGTTCAAAAAACAAACAATCTAAATGATGAAAACATACATTTAGATTGCTTATCATAAATAAAAAAATCATTAAAGATGTTGTTTGCGATACAACCAATAGGAAGCTCCAACGACACTCATAGTGCCACCTAACGTGATCAAAGGAACACTCCATTCTTTAATAGTCAACGGCAAGAAGACGGTTAATAAAATAAGGATTCCCATTACAACAAATATTTTTCCAGCTAAACGGTGGGTAAGATACCACACCTTTTCATCAGCTAATGTCCAAGGGGTACGTATGCCCATAAAATAATTAAATTTAATTTTTGGCATATAATTCCCTAAAACAATAAATAGTAGCCCTAAACTTCCTTCTAAATAGGAAGGAATCTGGTTGAGCCAGTTTAAACCATAGGCACCTATAATTATTTGACTGCTAAGTAAATAAATATTCATAGCAAAAATGATTAAATAAAAATGCTTTTCAAAACGTCGATAATTTTCGCGTTTTGGATCAATGCGTTTCAATACTTCTACTAAAAGATTCAGTCCAGCCAATAATGCAGGAAACTTAAAAAGATTTATTTTAGGACCATAATTATCAGCATTCCCTGCCAAATCAAAGTGTGTAGGAATCACTTCGGGTGCTTTTATAAAGAAATAGCCCGCTAGAATAATAGAAACACAAACAAGAACCCAGTTTTTATAGTAATGCCTCGTTAAGTTTTTAGTCATAAAATCCTCTCCTTTATTTTTCTAAATTCATTAACCATTGAATGACTCCATCTAAAACGGAACTATTTAATTCATAATAAATAAACTGTCCCTCTCTTTTATCAATCACTAAATCAGCCTGTTTTAAAATAGAGAGATGTTTAGAAATAGTAGAACCTGCCGATTCAAATTGACGGACAATTTCCCCAGCAGTTAAAGGGCCGGGTCTGAGTAATTCTAAAATTTTACGTCGATTGGGATCACTTAAAGCTTTAAAAAGCAGTTGAACACTCAAATGTTCACCTCCTCATCTTTTTATTTCGATAATTAGCTAAATATCTAATTATAAGTTTAGCATGTATTTTTAAATTATGCAATGCTGCCTTCATCTAAGGGCACAAAAAAAGTACCAGCGCATTGCTAGTACTTAAAAGATACGGATATTTCCTTTTATTACTTATCTTTCTTAGTCTTTTTATCCTTACGATTGGCCATCACTTCGTCCACTAAGCCATAAGCTTTCGCTTCTTCAGCCGTCATAAAATTATCTCGGTCGGTATCCTTTTCAATCACTTCAATAGGTTGACCAGTCGCTTCACTTAAAATTTCATTTAAGCGCGTTCTCGTCTTCAAAATATGGCGTGCAGCAATTTCAATTTCAGTGGCTTGGCCTTGAGCACCACCTAAAGGCTGATGAATCATTACTTCAGCGTTCGGTAAGGCAAAGCGCTTGCCTTTGGTTCCTGCTGCTAATAGGACGGATCCCATTGATGCAGCTAATCCAATCACGATCGTTTGGACGTCCGCTTTGATAAAGTTCATGGTATCATAGATGGCCAAACCAGCCGTAACACTACCTCCTGGTGAATTGATATAAAGGTAGATATCCTTCTCAGGATCTTGAGCATCTAAAAATAATAATTGGGCAATGACTGAGTTAGCCATGTGGTCATCCACTGGACCTGATAACATAATAATTCGATCTTTTAACAAGCGCGAATAAATATCATAAGCGCGTTCACCACGTGATGTTTGTTCTATTACTGTGGGTACTAAATTCATTCTATATCCTCCCTTTAATCTGAGCCTTTCAATTTACTTCAATAGTATAACGGATTAGGTCAAGAATGGTCAAGTTTTATGCTCTTCCATTTTTCCATGAAATCATTCGCTAATTAGATTGTAAGATAGAGATTTATCAATATATCAGACCCTTTTGTTTCCAAATAAATTTGACCGCCTAATTTCTCAATGACTATTTTAATTATATTTAGGCCTAAACCTGTATTTTGTTTTGTTTTCGACTGCTTGTTTTTAGCTTGATAGAAGCGATTCAACCAAGTATTAGGATCTTCATTAATTGGATGTGAAAGTCGATTACAATAAATAATTCTTACGACATTTGCATTACCTGGTAAGACCTCTCGTTTTGTTTGATTTATTAAGTCTTCATGCTTAAGATTTGTTAATTCTTCCTCAATTTTATGGCCCGACAATTTGATTTTTAAATAATCCTTGCCATGATCTAATACATTTTTTACTAAATTATCTAGCGCGTGGTTCAGCAGTCTGACATCCGATGTAATTAAAAAACTACCGTCCGATAAGTCAAGTTCAACTTCAATATTAGCTGTTTTCAACTGATCATAGAAAGACAAAACATGCTGAGTAATAATTTCATTTAAGTTCACTATTTCGTTCTTGTACTCAAATTCTGTATCTTGCAACCTCTCCAATAAGAAAAGCCGATCCAACAAATCTTTTAAATGATCAATTCTTTGATAGATAATTTGAAAATAACGCTGCTTGTCGTTCTCATCCTCGCTGGTTTCCATTAATTGAAGATAACCCATGAGTGAGGTCAAAGGTGTCCTCACATCATGGGAAAGATTAATCATTAATTCTTGCTTTGAACGTTGCTCAATTTGTAATTCTCGATATATATTTCTTTCTTTAATTAATGCCAAGTTTATCCTTTTAACAAGTTCATTCATTTCTGATGAAAAGATCTCTTGTGTCAGTAATTGATTGGTAGGGGATTTACTGATAACTTTTAATTGCTTCGTCAAATCAGAAACTTGGAGCCGATAGTAATAATGATAACCAACTATAGCTAGAATTATCAAAATCAATAAAAAATATATCATTGACGGTCCCTACTTTCTATGCTCTAATGTTCAAACTTAAAGTCTATTCGATAAATATACCACCTATTCAAGAGATAAAGTACCAATAGGTATACAACACCCATACTTACCACTGACATGGCTTGCTCTGAATAATTTGGGCCCATTGACATTAGCTTATTGGAGAATAATTGTTTTGTAAGATCCAAACCAACAATATCCCCTATAAATCCAATGATTTGATTGTGAAAACCTGTTCCCACTAGGCAAGCTAAGACAATGATTGCCACTTTACTTTGTAGCAATAAACTTAAGGTTACTGTCACCGACATAATAATAAGGTACATAAGAGCTTGTGGCAATAGTAAAGCTAAATGATCTTGCCAATAAATAGGCAACTCTAATTGACCTGTCACACCGGCCATTAGAACTGAAAAAGCAATACAAACAACTTGAAATATGAAGAATATTAACAAGGCGACAAATAATTTAGAAGTCATCCATTTCCATTTCGCCCCTTTAATAGCTAACATATTTTTTAAATAGCCAGAAGAAAAATCACTTTCAATAAAAACAGCTGAAAGTATATAAACAAAAAGAAGGCTCAAACTGTAATTAGCAATTAGACTATCGGAAAAACGATAGGCTTTTTTTTCTTCTTGAATACTTGTTTCGTACTCTTCCTCTGTTAAAATTTCTCCTTCTTGCATCGATTTTATTTCTAACTTAAAATTGCCTTCTTCATTGGTTTCTTTCGAAGTCATTGATAGTTGATAGTCTTCGTAAGATTTGTGTGTTGTTACATAGCCGCCATAAGTTAGTAAAGAGAATATCAACGAAAGGATCAATAACGTAATCCAAGTAGCCTTCATGTGCAACAACTTATAGGAATCAAAGCGAATAAAATTAACCATTGTTGTGACCTCCTGTTAAGCGGATAAAATAATCTTCTAAGCTCGCTCGCTCAACTACCAATTGTTCAAAAAGAATGCCTGAGCGAATTAATTCATGGCTAATGACTGACGGATTATCTAAGTGTTCATATACACGCAGTTCAGAATCGCTCACTTGCTTAATTTGCTGAAGATCTAATTTTTCTTGTAAATGTACCATTATTTGAGCCTGATCGCCACCCTTAATCCGAATAAAATCTTGATTAATCTGATTTAATTCCTCCATATCTGCTTCTTTTAATAAGGTACCTTCATTAATAATACCAATTCGAGTCGTGAGTTTCGCCAATTCACCCAAAATATGACTAGATATCACAACCGTAATATGACGCTCGCTATTCAATTTAAGAATCGTCTCGCGGAACTCACTAATTCCCTGCGGATCCATTCCGTTGGTAGGTTCATCTAACAACAAAAGATCCGGATCTCCTACTAAAGCTAAAGCAAGACCTAATCGCTGTTTCATACCCAATGAAAATTTTTTAACTTTCTTTTTCTTAACTTGGCTAATGGGTAAGCCTACTAAATTCAATAATTCTTCTATATAATTGTCACGGCGAATTCCATACAATTTACATTTTAGTTCCAGGTTTTGCCCAGCTGTGAGTCCCATATAAAGTCCTGGCGCCTCAATTAAAGTGCCAATTCTTACTTGAAAATGGTCATTTTTAGCCATTTCTTGGTCTTGAATCCAAACCTTTCCACTAGTCGGTAGAATCTGACGATTAATGATCTTCATTAAGGTTGTTTTACCAGCTCCATTACGACCAATCAGACCATAGATATCACCCGATTGAACATTCATACTGACATTATTCAATGCAAACTGATTGTTATACGCTTTACATAAATTTTCACTTTTAAGAATGCTTTCCATCATCTTTCCTCCTTTGTTATCTATATTATAGACTCCTTCCAAAATATAATGGCAAAGGAAAAACAAAGAAAGTACTAAGAAAAGGTTAAGATAAAAGCATGAAAGAAAATAAAAGAAATTGAAATATTCAATACAATTTAACTACTTTTTATTTTTCAGCGAAATCAAACGGAAACCAATTCCCCAAACCGTTTCAATCCAAGGTCTTTTACTTATTTGGTCTAATTTCTTACGTAAATTTGATACATGAACGGTTAATGTCTTATCATCTGCCAAATAATTTGCCCCCCACGCATATTCATAAATTTCAAGCTTTGAGAAAACCTTCTTTGGTTGACTTAATAATAATTCTAAGATCCTTCTTTCTTGAGGCGTTAAATTTAATTCCTGCCCTTGATAATTAATTGCTTGGGTCTCTAAATCAATCATTAACCCTTCGAAATTCAATCTCTTATTCGATGTTTTTTCCTCTAAACTAGTTTGATAGCGTTTAAGGCATACTTGAATACGAGCTTTTAACTCTTTAAGATCAAATGGCTTCACCAAGTAGTCATCTGCTCCAGCTTGTAAAATTTCTACCTTATCATCAACTTGTTCTTTAGCTGAAATAACAATCACCGGAATGGATTTTTCCCGGCGAATTATTTTGAGTAGGTCTAAACCAGAGAGGCCTGGTAACATTAAATCTAATAGTATTAGATCAAAACTTGATTGCTCGAATAAAAGTTGACCTTCGCTCCCTGAGTAAGCAGGAGTCACTGAATATCCTTCAATTGTTAATGCTTCTACTAACATTTTGCTAATTTGAGTATCATCTTCAACAACTAATATCGATACCATAAGTTCACTCCTTTTTAAATAGTATATCAAAAAACTAAAATATTGGTCTAAAATAATATAACTGATTCTTTTCCCCATATACGAGAAAGATATATTTCGAAAGATCATCCAAATTAAAAATACATTCCATATAAACTGAAAAATTATATTTAAAAAAAGCTTAACTTGATTTAAAAAGATTCTATAATAAATAGGGTGGATGGAAGAAAAATTCTTCCTTCCACCCTATTTTTTGGTACATAAAAACACAGAAGTCCAATCTATTAAAAGTGGTAACTAAAATAGAAAGGA
>NZ_JBNUPE010000021.1:0-21643 GCF_050409585.1 Facklamia sp. P9177 | reverse complement strand
TAAATCCACCCCTTTATTTAGTTCCCAAAACAATGGATATCGATGGTAAGACCTTGATTTATATTAGAGTACCGAGAGGTTCTCAAGTATGCAGGCATAATGGAAGGATTTGGGACAGGTCTCATGAAGGAGATATCAACATCACAGACCAGTCAGAACAGGTTTATAAACTCTATGCTAGAAAGCAAGGAACTTATTTTGTAAATAAGGTCTATCCCAAGATAGGTTTGGAGCATTTAGATGAAGAAGTCATAAACAAGGCAAGGGCAAAAGCTCTAAGTCGTAATCAAAACCACCTATGGGATACAATGGATAATGAAGAGCTTTTAAGAAGTACCAATTTAATCTTGCTTGATCCTGAAAGTAACCAAGAGGGGATTACTTTGGCAGGAATCCTTTTATTTGGTAAGGACTCTACTATTATGTCAGTTCTACCTCAACATAAGACAGATGCAATCTTTCGAGTTGAAAATAAAGACCGTTATGATGATCGAGATGTGGTTATAACCAACCTCATTGATTCCTATGATCGACTTTTAGCCTTTGGGCAAAAACATCTAAATGATTTATTTGTTCTAGATGGGACTTTAAATGTTAATGCAAGAGATATGATTTTAAGGGAGATAATATCCAACACCCTAGCTCATAGGGATTATTCTAGTGGTTTTCCAGCCAAGATGATCATAGATGATGAAAAGATTTTAGTTGAAAATAGTAATCTAGCCCATGGTTTAGGTATTTTAGATATAAAAAGATTTAAACCCTTTCCAAAAAATCCACCTATATCAAAAGTCTTTCGAGAGATTGGAATTGCTGATGAACTAGGTTCTGGTATGAGAAACACCTATAAATACGCTAAACTTTATTCAGGAGCAGAACCTGTTTTTGAAGAAGGAGATATTTTTAAAACAATCATTCCTCTTAAGGAAATTGCAACGAAAAAAGTGGGTGGGGGGACTGTCGTTCACGGTGTCGCTCACGATGTCGTTCACGGTGTCGCTCACGATGTCGTTCAGTCCAAAGAAGATTTAATAGACTTTATTATAGATAAGATAAGAGCTAACGATAGGATAACAAGAAAAGAAATAGCTGAACAAGCTGGTGTAAGTGAAAAAACTATTGAAAGACGAATTAAAGAAATAGAAAACCTAAGATATATTGGAAGTGGTAATAATGGATATTGGGAATTAGATGAATAAGACCAATTAAGAAAATAGATAAGATTTAAGACGATAGAGATATCGTCTTTTTTATTACTAAAAAACGAAAGGAGTTAGAATATGAGAGTTAATGATTTTTATAAGATTACAGAGCTAATTAAAGAAGATATTTTAAGTAATGAAGACGAATATTTAAAGCTTTTAAAAGTCATTGGAAATAATCAACGATATGATTTCTTAAGTCAACTTAATATCTATAGCAAAAATCCCAATGCCATTGCTTGTGCTAAGTTTGATTTTTGGAGAAAAAGATTTAATCGAACCGTTATGCGTGGAGAAAAAGGTACTCCAATTATGGAAGATTACGGTTCATACAGAAAAATAGACTATATCTTTGATATTAGTCAGACGGTATCAAGAAATAAGGAAGTCAATGAGGTCAAATTGTGGTCGTTTAATCCAGAAAGGCATGATTTAATTTTAAGTGAGATCCTAGCAGATAAGGGATATGGAGGAAATGACAAGCTATCAGAAAATCTTTATAGCCTGGCAAGAATTTATGGAGAGGATAAAATCTATAGTCTAGCCAATGAAATGAGAATATCTGATGGAGATAGAGCTTCCTTTATGGATTTTATCTATCAGTCTATTTCCTATTCTCTAGCAGGTCGATTTAATATTGATTACGAAGTAGATAAAAATTTAATAAAAGAAAATTATTTGCACCTAGATAGGATTACCCTAATGAGTCTAGGCTATGTAGTTTCAGACCTTGTAGAAGAAATTATTGAAGATACCATGGAAAGAACCAGGACTTTTGAATTAAATCAGGGGCTGACAGAAAGAGCTGGTGCAGATTATAATAAAGATAGGGACAAAAATAAGGGAGGTAGAGAAGATGTTATTCGACGAGATGATAAGGACACAGGAAATAAAGACAGAGTTTGGGCAGATGGAATCGATGGAAGAGATCGCCATGACAATCAGGGAGAAAACCCTAGACCAGTTGGAGAAAGAGAAGGAATTTATCAAGGAATTTCCCAATCCGACTTATTCAGTGATGAGACTAGACTATCTGGTGAACAGCGAGGAAGACAGCAAGTTTCAGATGCTGATGGAACTTTACGAGGAGAATCAACTAGTCAATCACTTGATGGAAACACAAAAAAGAGCGATCAGTCTATTGAGAACGGAAAAAGAAAAAATGATGAAGGCTTGGAATTTAACCGAGACCATGAAGAAGAAGAGTCCAGAAGAATACCAGAAACAAGAGAAGAACATGATGTCAGCCTTGAAGGAGATCATCATCAAGGAGATCGTAGAGGGCTAGGAGAAGAAAATACTGATTTAGGAAAAGGAGCTGAACAGGCTTCTTTTTTTGATATTAATAAAAGTTTTGAACAGATTAAACTCACAATTCCCCTTCTTCAAAAAGAGATTGACAGTATTCTTGTAAACGGAGGAAACCATGAGGGAGGTAGACTTCCTATCATTGCTGAATTTTCCAAAGGTAAAACAGTAGAACAATTAGGAGAATACCTAAAAGATACATTTAAAGGTGGAAATGGATTTTATATTGATGAAAAAGAAGTATCTTCATGGTATTCGGATGAGGGGATTCATTTAGCTTATGGAACATCTGCAAGAGAAGATATGACGCAAGTTTTAAGTTGGAGTGATGTAGCTAATAGAATAAATGAGCTTTTGGAAAAAGGAGAGTTTGCCACAAATGTAGAGCTTTCAGAAGCACTTGACTATGAAAGAGATAAAATTTCAGAATCGCTAGGGTATCTATATCACGATTTAAGCGAAGAAGGAAAAGCACAGGGCTATTTTGACTTTATAGAAGGAGGAGGTGGCTTTCCGGATGAAGCTAAAAGATTATCTGAGCTCCTTAAAAAACCTGAAAACCTTGGAAATATCGTTAAAGAGTATGGACGATTTTTAGAAGAATATAAAGAAAATAGAGATGTACTAAGATTTCATTATCACAAGGTGGATAGTCTTTATCAGAAACTACAGGAACTTGAACTTCCAAGAAAGGAATATTCTACGAAACTGACTGATCAACCATCGTTAAAAGCTTTTATTACAGAAGATGAGATTCTTGCTACTATTTCAAGAGGAAGTGGTGTAGATAGAGGAAAAGAAAGAATTGCAAAATACTTTAAAGAAAATCACACACTTCAGGAAAAAGCTAATTTCTTAAAAGACGAGTATGGAATTGGTGGAAGCTCTCATGCTGTTTCAGGAGCAAGAGGAAGCGGAGAATGGCATGACGCAAAGGGTCTTAAATTAGAAAAGAAAGACTGTAATGATATTCTTCTTACTTGGTCAAATGTAGCAAAGCATATAGATGAGTTACTTTCTAAAAATTTGTATATTGAAAAAAAGGAAATTAAGGAAAGTACAAATGAAATAAAAGAAATGACCATCTTAGATATAGATTTATTAGATTATAGCGAAGATCAAATTGAACAACTAGAAAGTGCTATAAGAGACTATAGGTTTAGTCAAGTAGATTTAGAAGTTCTTCTTGATCCAAGCCTTCCTTCTTGGAAGATGGAACAATTAAAATGGTTAGTAGATGATATGAATCAAAATGCCAATATTGACAATGTTTATTTAAGAAGTCAGGCATTAGATTATCTAAAAAAATCAGAGATACAAGAAATCTCAAAGTTTATTGTCCTAAAAGATTATCTATGGAAGGGCGAGATTATAGTAGATCAAGCGAGAGCCCTTGAAAAAGAAATCAATATAGATCAAGTTCCTATGAACTCTTTTGTAGAAATGCTTAATGAGGCAAAGAACTATAAGGAAAAAAAGGAAAGAGAAGAAGGGCTTGAAAATTTAAGCTTTGAAAAGAAAGAAGAAATAGAAGAAGACTATTGGATAATTGAATTTAATGAAAGGTCACAAACTTTTTCTAAGGATTTTGGTGGGGAAAGACTTTCAGTCGCTTTATTAGATGAGATTTCTGATTTAGATGAAAGAGTAAAAGCACACAATACTCTTTATGGAATAGATGAGTATGGAGAGATGACTGATTCTTATGAGGGCTATCATAAGTTTTATTTTGACCACTATGTTAATGGGGAAAGAACGGAGCACTTACGAGTTGATATAGGAGATGGAAAGGAAGCTAACAGAGAGCTTTTTGATTATCTATACAGTCAGATTGAGGACAAATCACAAGAAAAACAAATCGCTCTAAAGGTTGGAACAGAATTTACATTAGTAGAGCCTAATAGCATTCAAGACATAGAAATTGAAGATACAGGAAATATCGTAGTACTTGATGGAAAAGAATATCCCATGTATCGAGGAAGTAGCTTTGAAGAAAGTCAGAAAATTGATAACTTACTGGATAGTGGAAATTATCCAGTCTTTAAGATAGATGACCATTTAAAAGAAGAAGTAAAGCTATCACTTGGTCAAAGGATTTATTATGAACATGAAGCCTATCTTATTAAAGAAATAGTTAATAATGAAAGTAATAGGGAAATAGAGCTTGAAGCCTTGCGAGAGGGTAATCATTATCGACCAGTCATAAGCTTTAATAATCAAGAAGATTTACTATCAAAAATTAGCCTAGAAAGACCAGACTTTATAGTAGGAGACCAGGTTAGATATCAGGACGATGATTATACTATTACAAATTTTGATACGAGTTCTGATTTAAAGACTGTAACCATTCGATCTCACACAGAATATCTAGGTGGCATGATTCGAGGGTCTAATGTAATTCCTTTTAGAGATGAGAAAATCCTTGAAGATTTATTTACAAGAATAGCAGATGAGAAAGAAGTAGAAAGTCAAGTCGTTGATGAAGAAGTAGTTGAGAAAGAACTTGAAAGTGAAACTATAACTAAAAAGGATAAGAAAGAACTTATCTCTCTCACACCATCTGAAAGATTAGAAAGAAACATCAGTGCCATAAAAACTTTAAGGCAAATTGAAAAAGAAGATCGACCAGCAAGTAAGGAAGAAAAAGAAATCTTATCTAACTACCTTGGCTGGGGTGGTTTAGCAGATGTCTTTGATGAAAACAAAGCTGGGCAGTGGGAAGAAGCTAGAAATTTTTTAAAGGAAAATCTATCAGGTGAAGAATATGAACGAGCAAAGGAATCAACCCTAACAAGTTTTTATACACCAAGCTTAGTCATGGACTCTATCTATCAAACCTTGTCAGATATGGGATATCGTAAAGGAAATATACTAGAACCCTCTCTTGGCGTTGGAGATTTTATCGGTTCACTTCCTAAAAAAATGAGTGAATCAAAAATCTATGGGGTAGAGTTGGACTCTCTAAGTGGAACAATCGCCCAATACCTTTATCCACAATCTGATATTCAAATTAAGGGATTTGAAGAAACAAACTTTTCCAATAACTTCTTTGATTTAGTCATAGGAAACGTGCCTTTTGGTGATTTTAAGGTTAATGATAGAGAATACAATAAAAACAACTTTTTAATCCATGACTATTTCTTTGCTAAATCTTTAGATAAGGTTAGAAATGGTGGAATTATCGCCTTTATTACATCCAGCGGAACAATGGATAAAAAAGATGAAAGTATTAGACGATACCTTGCAGCTCGAGCTGAATTTATGGGAGCAATCAGACTTCCTAACAATACTTTTAAGGGAGAAGCTGGAACAGAAGTAACTTCGGATATTATCTTTCTTAAAAAAAGAGACTCCATTATTGAAAGAGATGAGGACTGGATTCATTTAGCAAGTGATGAAAAAGGTCTTGTCTACAACAAATACTTTGTTGACCATCCTGAAATGGTATTAGGTGAGATGGTGGAAGTTAGTGGACGATTTGGTAAGGAACTGTCCTGTAAAGCAAGTGAAGAAAACTTGAAAGATTTACTAGAGATAGCCAGTCAGAAGATTTCAAGTGAACATATCTATGAAGAAATTGAACTATTAGAAGATGAACTCATTTCAATGCCAGCTACTGATGATGTAAAAAACTTTTCCTATACCTTAATTGATGGAGAGGTTTATTACAGGGAAAACTCCCTACTCATTCAAAAAGAGGTAAGTGACAATTACAAGGAAAAGATTAAGGACTATCTACTAGTCAATGAAGCCTTAAAAGATGTCATTTACAAACAAAAGGAAGATTTTTCTGATGAAGAAATTAAGAAAGCTCAAAGAAGATTAAATGAAGTCTATGATGAGTTTTCAAATAGACATGGCTTTATTAATAATCTATCTAACACCAGAGCCTTAAAGGAAGATAGTAATTTCCCTCTCGTTTCATCTATAGAAGTTTTAGATGATGAAGAACAGTTTAAGGGAAAAGGAGATATTTTTACAAAAAGAACTATTAAGAAGGCAAAGGTAGTTGATCATGTGGACACTCCACTTGAAGCCTTAGTCTTATCGGTATCCCAAAAAGGTTATGTTGATTTTTCTTATATGGAAAGTTTGACTAATCAGACAAAAGAAGAATTAATCAATGACCTTCAGGGAGAAATCTTTTTAAACCTTGATGAAGAAGCAGGAGCTAAGTCCATTTCCTTAAATATTGAAGATGGTGATTTACCCTTTGCTGGAGCGAGTGGAGAAAACTATTATGGCTACCGATATGTAACGGCAGATGAATATCTATCAGGAAATATAAGAGAAAAGATTGGCATACTAGATAGTCATATAGAAAAAATCCAGTATGAACTAAGCCAGGATGAGAGAAATAGGGTGGCAATTAGTCCAGACTATAGAATCTATAGCGTAGATGAGAAAAAGCTTCTAGAGAAGGAATTAGAGCGTTTAAACTATCAAAAATCTAGGCTAGAGGAGGTCATGCCAGAAGAATTAACAGCAAGTGAAATAAATGTAAGGCTAGGGGCAACCTGGATACCAGTTAAGGATGTAGAAAACTTTGTATTTGAAACCTTAAAAACACCGAGCTTTGCTAGATGGGATATTAATGTTAAATTCTCCCCTCAAACTTCTGAATGGAATATCGAGGGTAAGAGTAAGGATAATTTCAATGACCTGGCGACTATGACCTATGGAACATCAAGAGTCAATGCTTACAAACTAATAGAAAACTCTTTAAATTTAAAAGACACTAAGGTATTTGACCGAGTGACAGATATTGATGGGAAAACTCGCTCCGTACTCAATAAGAAAGAAACCATGCTTGCCAGCCAAAAGCAAGAGCTAATTAAAGAGAAGTTTAAGGACTGGATTTTTGAAGACCCAGATAGAAGACATCGCCTGGAAAAAATTTATAACGAAAAATTTAATTCGGTTAGAAATAGGGAATATGATGGTTCTAACTTAACCTTTGATGGTATGAATACAGAAATTAGTCTTCGACCTCATCAAAAAAATGCCATAGCTAGAAGTCTCTATGGAGGAAATACCCTACTTGCCCATGTGGTAGGTAGTGGTAAGACCTTTGAAATGGTGGCATCTAGCATGGAATCAAAAAGACTAGGCATGTGTTCAAAATCTCTTTTTGTCGTTCCTAATCATATTACAGGACAGTTTGGTCGAGAGTTCATGCAACTTTATCCTTCGGCCAATATAATGGTGGCTGATAAAAAGGACTTTCAACCTAAAAATAGAAAGAGATTTATAGGAAAAATTGCAACAGGGGAATATGACGCTGTAATTATTGGTCATAGTCAATTTGAAAAGATTCCTATGTCTAAGGAATATCAAGAAAAGCATATACAAGATGAAATTGAAAATATTGTTAATTTTATTAGTGATTACAAGCATGATAGAAATCAGAATTTTACCGTTAAACAATTAGAAAAGACCAAAAAGAAATTAGAAACAAGGCTTGAAAAACTAAATGATGACTTTAAAAAAGATGATGTAATTACCTTTGAAGAGTTGGGAGTAGACAGGCTATTTATAGATGAAGCTCACAATTACAAAAATTTATATCTTCATACCAAAATGAGAAATGTCGCTGGTATTGGACAATCGGAAGCCTTTAAGTCATCAGATATGTATATGAAATGTCGTTACATGGATGAAATGACAGGAGGCAAAGGAGTGATCTTTGCTACAGGAACACCTATCTCAAACTCTATGACTGAACTTTACACCATGCAAAGATATTTACAGTATGAGGACTTGAAAAAACATGGTTTAGAACACTTTGACGCATGGGCTTCCACCTTTGGAGAAACGACCTCTGCTATGGAATTAAGTCCTGAAGGAACAGGGTATCGCATTAAGACCAGATTTTCTAAGTTTTATAACCTACCAGAACTGATGAATATGTTTCGTGAAGTGGCTGATATTCAAACAGCAGATATGTTAAAACTTCCAACACCAGAAGCAGAATTTCAGGTTTTAAAAACAGAGCCTTCAGAGGAACAAAAAGAAATTCTATCTTCTTTAGCGGAAAGAGCGGATAAGGTAAGAAACAATCAAGTAGAACCTGAAAAAGATAATATGTTAAAGATAACTAATGATGGGAAGAAACTAGCACTTGATCAAAGACTTATTAATCCTTTGTTACCTGATCATCCTGATAGCAAGGTTAATGTCTGTGTGAAAAATGTCTTTTCCATTTGGGATAAGACCAAGGAAAATAAATCGGCTCAACTGATATTTTCTGATATGTCCACACCAAAGGGAGATGGGGAATTTAATATTTATGACGATATTAGACAAAAGCTAGTGGAACTAGGTGTACCAGAAAAAGAAGTCGCTTTTATTCATGAAGCTAATTCAGACAAGCAAAAAGAAGAACTCTTTGCTAAGGTAAGAAAGGGTGAGGTAAGAGTTCTTTTAGGTTCAACGCAAAAGATGGGAGCAGGCACGAATGTTCAAAACAAGCTGATTGCTTTGCATGATTTAGATGTACCCTGGAGACCCGCTGACTTAGAGCAAAGAGCAGGTAGAATTGTAAGACAGGGAAATGAAAATGAGAAAGTAAATATATATCGTTATGTTACTGAAAATACCTTTGACAGCTATTTATGGCAGACGATTGAAAACAAGCAAAAGTTTATCTCTCAAATTATGACTTCTAAAACACCAGTAAGAGCTGCGGAAGATGTAGATGAAAGTTCTCTTAATTATGCTGAAATTAAGGCTTTAGCAACTGGAAATCCTTTAATCAAGGAAAAGATGGATTTAGACAACCAAGTAACCAAATTAAAGATGCTAGAAGCCAATTACAAGTCCAATAAGTATCGTTTGGAGGATAAGGTAAGTAAGACCTATCCTAGAGAGATAAAAGTTACAGAAGACCTGATCCAGGCAGTAAAAGAGGATATAAAGATAGTAGAGCCTAAGTTAAGTGGAGAAGATAGTTTTAATGGGATAACAATAGCAGGAGAAAAAATCCTAGATAAAAAACTGGCAGGAGAAAAACTATTAGAAGCTATAAAGACTGTCAAGATGGGAGAAGAAAAAGAAATTGGTTTATACCGTAATTTCAAATTAGAGGTTTCCTATAACTCATTTCTTAATGAATATAACTTTTCCTTAAATGGTAAAGCCAAACATCAAGGTAGTCTTGGGACGAGTGCTGATGGGAATCTTACCAGGCTAGATAATGTCCTTGGTAAACTAGATGAAAAACTAGAAAGATTAGAGAACAAGCTAGAAACTACTAAGGAACAATTAGTAAATGCAAGGGAGGAGCTGAAAAATCCATTTGAGCAAGCAAAAGAATTAGAGGATAAAGTTTTAAGACTTGCTGAACTAAATAAGCTATTAGATATGGGTGAAGTGGAGGAACTAGAAAATAAAACCCCTCTTATGGAAGATTTAAAAAGAGCCATTGTTGAATTTTGTAATGAAGAATATGATAGCAATGATTCTTATGAAGACTTTGACAAATTGTATCCAGATCTAGCCCATGTTGGAATAGCCTACACAGAAACACCTGATGGAAGAAACTCTATATCTTATGAATTAAACCTTGAAGAAAAGTCCTGGTCTTTATATTTAGACGAGGATATTTTAGTATCAACAGAAAAGTTTGGAGAGGAGGGAATGTCGGAAGAAGAAATCATTAAGGAAATGATAGAAAGTATCCATCAAGCAGAATTTAATGATTTAGTCTATATGGATTCAGAGGATCTTATTCAAGCAACTGGTTTAGCCATAGATGATGACGGTAACCTTTATGATCCATTAGATAAGGATTTAGATAATGATGGTATCCCTGACCGATATGACCACGATTTTAAGGATAGTGATTACTTTGAATCGACTTATGATGTAGAGGACAATTATCATAGTAGACTAGATAGTAAAGAGCAATTAGAAGATAAGCCATCTATTTTAGGACAAATTAGAGCCTATCAAAATACCAGCAACGAAAACAAAGATAAAGCAGTAAAAGAAAATACACAGGAAAGATAAGGGGCTAGAGATAGCTCCTTTTATTAATTATAGGAGGATGATTAAATGACTTACAAAGAGATGAGAAAAAACATTGAAGAAATGGCAGATAATAACTATCAGGACTTCGTAAAAGCCTTAATTAGCTATGAGAAAGGGATTAATGATGAAAAAGCCTTAGATAGCTTATATGAGGAGTTTATGGACAATGATACCCAAGGTTTATTAAGTGAAGAATTTGATTACTCGATCGATAATCTTAAAGAACAAGGCTTACTACAAGAAGAAGCTACCATAAAGGAAGAAAGAGATGACCTAATCAATGTAGTAGGAAATCTTATTAAAGATCCAGAACTATTAGAGATAAAGGATAATCAAGGAGAGAAACTCAAGGTGGCTAACTTTACCTTGGTTTCTAATGATAAGGAGGGAGGGAAGAATTACCACTCTTGTTCAGCCTATGGAGAAAAAGCAAAAGGAATGGAAAAGCTTAAACAGGGAGATTTTATGAAAGTATTTGGGCAAACAAAGGTAAGCCTTGGAGATGATGGAAAGGAATATACAAATATAAGAGTGCTATCATCAAAACTTTTAAAAGCAAAAGAGAGAGACCAAGATAAAAGTCCTAAAAAAGAATCCATACTTGGAGCAATAAAGAAGTACAAGGCAGAGGATAAGGGCAAACAAACGGATAAGTCAGATAAAAAAATAGAAACAGAAAGATAATATTGGCGGTGTGGTCTTCGGACTGCACCGTCTTTTTTGTTATTGGGATAAAAAAGGTAATGTAATTGATACTGAATTTGGAGACATAGTGGTATTTGATGTTAAAGATAATCAAGCTACCTTATTTGACGGCGATCAATTTATTTTAGCTACAGTATTGGAGTTAAATAAGGAAAGTGGAAAACATGAATGGGAATCTGTAAGGTATGCAAATGATTTAAAGACTATAGCTAATATGGAAAACACAAATTTTAAAGATATGAAAAATACAATAGATTTTCTTGCTGAATATAACCATAAAGAATTTGTGAAAGGTCTTATATCCCTTGAAACAGGAGTGTCAAATGAAGAAGTCCTTAATGATACCTATGATAATTATCTTATTGACTTCATATAACTATAGAGTAAAGAATTTATAAAACGAAAAACTTTTTGTCCCAGGCTCTTTTTTTAAAATGAGTTAATTCGGATATAAAAAAGGGTATAAATAAAAAAACTATATTTATAAATGATACTTAACACAATTTATCAAATTTGTGTAATCAACCTACAATATTAAAATTATTTAACAAAATAATCTCGAAGCAAATAATGTTATTTTACTATAATACGTGGATTTTCTAAAAAGATTATAGTCTATAATTCCATAATTAATGCGAATAAAATTGACACATAGAATTGATTTACTTTATTATGAAGATAATATACTAGTATATTTAATAAAATAATAAAGAGAGTAAATATGTTTATTAAGAAATATGCATCAACTTTACAACACGATCAATCTGATTGTGCTGCAGCAGTTGTATCAACAATATTAAAAACTTATGGTCAAGAATTGAGTATTATGAAAATTCGTGAAATCATTGGAACTGATATGTATGGTACTACTGTAAAAGGAGTTGTTTTTGGACTAGATAAATTAAAATTCGATGTTAAGGCAGTAAGAATAAACCTTGAAGATATTGATAAAAGCGTAACTTTACCAGCAATTATGCAGGTAAAAAACTCAAATGGTGAGAATCACTTTATAGTCTTGCATAAATTAATGAGAAAAAATAGATTTTTAATTGACGATCCTGCAATAGGGATAAAAAAGATTAGCTTAGATGAACTTGAAGAAATATTTCTTGGAGTAGCAATTTTTATGATTCCAAAAGCTGACTTTGAAGTTAAAAGGCATAAATCAGGTTCAATGTTTAAAATATTTAAACAATTAATACTTCCACAAAAAAAGCTATTTATTACAATAATATTTGCATCATTATTACTCAATTTATTTGGAATATTTTCAAGTGTTTTTTCAAAGATACTTATGGATGAGATTATACCATATAGATTAAAGAATACACTTTATGTGTTTTTAATGGTATTTGGAATAGTATCTATATTACAGACATTGCTTTCAGCATTTAGACAACATATTTTACTTTTCCTATCAAGAAAAGTAGATATACCTGTATTAATGGGATATTATGACCATATCATTCATTTGCCATATACATTTTTCTCATCAAGAAAAACGGGAGATATTATTACCAGATTTCAAGATGCAATGACGATAAAGGACATATTTACTTCTATATCAATAAGTCTAATATTAGATATAGGTTTATCAGTTATAAGTACAATAGTATTAATAAATATTAATCCTAAGCTATTTGGAATACTAGCTTTAATGGTTGTAGTAAATATTATTTTGATCTATATATTTAAGAAGCCATATAAAGAAATCAATAAAAAACAAATGGAATCAGGGGCAGTATTAAATTCACAGTTAATTGAATCACTACAGAACATTAATACAGTAAAAGCTTTAAATGATGAAAAAAACCAATTGGAAAAATTAGAAAATAGATTTGTTAATACTCTTAAAATTGCGTATGAAGAAGGAGTTTTATCTAATGTTCAAGGTTCAATTTCCTCTTTAGTAAATACACTAGGTGGAATATTATTTATGGCAATAGGGGCATTATTTATTATTGATGGAAAAATGACTATAGGTGATTTGCTTGTTTTTCAGTCAATTAGCCAATTTTTTACGGAACCAATACAAAACCTTGTTAGCTTACAACTTAAATTTCAAGAATCATCAATTGCTATTAACAGACTTAATGAGTTAATGGATTTGACAAGAGAAGATGAATACAAAGAACACAGTATAAAGGATATAGATTTAAAAAATGATATAGAGTTCAAAGATGTATCTTTTGCCTATGGCTCAAGACCAAATTTATTAAATGACTTTAATCTAACTATTAAGAATTCTGAAAAATTTGCATTTGTTGGAGATAGTGGAGCTGGTAAAAGCACAATTATAAGGTTACTTTTGAAATTTATAGAGAATAATCAAGGTAAGATAAAAATTGGAGAATATGATTTATCAGATATAGATACCTATTATTTAAGAAACAAAATTGCCTATATACCGCAAGAGATTGAATTATTCTCAGGAACTATTATTGAAAACTTGAAGATAGGTAATCCAAATGTTACTTATGAAGAAATTGTATCTGTATGTAAGATGGTGGGGATACACGATACCATAGATAAATTACAGAATAAGTATATGTCATATATAGAGGAAAAGGGAGGAAATTTATCAGGGGGAGAAAAACAAAGACTAGCTATAGCAAGGGCTTTACTTTCTGATTCTGATATTTATATATTTGATGAAGCAACATCGAATTTGGACTCCTTTAGTGAAAAGATAATACAAGATCTAATATTTAATCGAATTATTAATAAAACAGTTATTATAATTGCTCATAGAATATCCACAATAGTTAATTGTGATAGAATATGTGTTTTAAAAAATGGTGAAATAAAAGAGATAGGTTCTCATCAAGAGTTAATAGACAACAAGAAAAATTACTTTAATATGGTAAAAATTCAAAATCATTATGTAGAATCTACAAAAAGTAATAAGGTAGATATAAATAGTGATGATGAAATTACATATCAATAAAGGAAGGAGGTTAAATGTAAATATGTCACTAATTTTATGAGAAATCATAAAGAACTATACTTTTTAAGGAGAAAGAAATGGAATTAGTATTACCAAGAAATTATGTTGAGATAGAACAAGAAGAGATGATGTATTTGGAAGGTGGAGCTGTACATTCTAGGGTGTTTTATAATAAAACAGGATTTAGAGCTTATTACGCACTTGGAGCAGCATTGGGAGCAAACGCAGTGTATGGCGGATATCTTACAGCTGGAGCAGCTGCATCAGGATTAGGATTACCGTTATCAATGTTTACTGGGGTTACAGCTGCATATCAAGGATATATTGCTGGGAAACTAGTTGATGCAGCGTCTGATGCGGAAATTCTATATTCAAAATATGGGAGATATAGATTAATAACAACAAGTCTTTTCGGAATAACAACAGGAGCAAAAGCAGAAATGGTTTAATTAGAAGTTAAGTCTTTAAAAGAGCTATATAATTTAAAAGAGGAAGGAAGATTTAATGGATGAATTTATGCGACAACCGATTTTATATTTAGTTATATTTATAATACTAAATATAGTAATAGCAATTATGATTAAAAATAAATCAAAGTTTCGTTATTCTAAGGAGAATAGCTCCGAAAATAAAAAAACTACAAATGTAGGAACAAAAATTTTTTCTCTTATGATTATTCCAACTATAATTTTAGTATTTTTAGTTGCAGATACTTTTATTGAATTTATATATATTTATTTATACTTTATGACCATTGTATTTATATCTGACAGATATAGTAAAATCTAACATTAATTATTATATTGATATATGAAGTCGCTATTAACTTTAAAAACAATCACTTTATTTAAAGTAAATTATTTTTATTAAATCTGCTAGTTTTTATATTTATAAGAAATTGTATAAAATATATTAAATGATAAAATGCTACTAATTTTATGAGGAATCATAAAAAATTAGTAGCATTTTAAAGAGGAAGAAATGGAGTTAGTATTACCAAGAAATTATGTTGAGATAGAACAAGAAGAAATGATGTATTTGGATGGTGGCCTTAGCTTATACAAGTGGACACTTAGTATACCTGTAAATGCTGCTTTTAATGCTTTGCTTGGTGGTGGAACTGTAGATTTAGTTAGAAGTTATATTGTTAAAAATGGAAGAACAGTTGTAAAGAGAAATTTTTAAAGTGGCTAGAAAATGGCTTGGGGTAAGAGCAGCTAATCATATAGCTGGAACTGTATTGGGAAATCTAATTAAGTTTTCTGGGTGGATGAGTGTAGGTGATGTAGCTGCTAATATATGGGATATGTATGATGTTAGTCCAAACAATAATAGATTAAATTGGTTTTGGTGATTTATATAAAACTAGGTGAGTTATATGAAACTATTTGAAAAAATATTGTTTTACTCATTTATACTACTTCTATTCTACTCATCTTTCACATTTTTATTCTATAGAAGTTTATACAATTCAATTAGGAAAATTGTACTTATAACAAATGTTGTATTAGTAGTATTATTTTTAATTTCATTATTAATTTTTGAATGGAAAAAACCAGGTGTTTGATTTTATAAGGTTGTGTAATTACTTTTTTCTATCTAAATGGGATTATATATTTTTTTCATGAAAATTCCAAATAGATATTATATTAGGTAGATATGGAGGAAGCTTTTAAGATAACAATCAAGCTTCCCTTTATATTAGAAAATAGAAATTAAAGGGAAATAGCAATAATAGTGTGATAATATCATACTTATTTTAAGAGAAGCTTCCTAATTTAAAAATTGATTTATTATAGATTAATGCTCAATACTAGTGAATTAATTTATAAAATAAGAGAATGTATATTATTTGATACAATTTTTGCACAGATTATAGAGTAATTAAATTTGATATTAGAAGTTTTAAAAAACTTATTACAGTTCAGAAGATGGAAAAAACAAGTGTATTAAATTATGTGATTATGATTATTTTGTTTTTCGTTAGTTACCTAAATTTTTATTTATATATGGGAGGTGAATAGTGGCTAAGATTGAGATAAAAGAAAATAAAAAATTAAAACTAAAAAATGTAATAGAAAAGAAATTGGAAAATTTTGATTTGAAGTCTATAGAGGTGGAGATAAGTAAGTTTATAAATGCCTTGGAAATGTTAAAAGCACAAACATTTGGGCCTTTAATTGTGTGTAATGAAGGTATAAATATATCTGAAGATGGTGCAATTACTGCAAACTATACTTTATATATTCAAGCACATGATTACAAACAGTATAAAAAACAGTTTAAAGTTTTAGATGAGTTAGTTGTAGAGCATTGTCTATATACAAGATTTGAAGGAAAACCAGAGTATCTACAACTTGCATTTAATAAATTAGAGATCTATGAATATGAAGAAAACATTATAACAAGAGGAGATATATACATGATATCTCTTGAGGAAAGTGAAGACCATATAGTTATGGATATATTTAAACCGGTAAAAATGATATGAAATTATATAACAAACAAGATTTAAAAAATTCAAGGATATTTTTCGATAGAAAACCACCAAAATTTATGATTTTTTTAATATATTTTTTAATATTTATTGTATTATTGGTGGGATTTGCATCAAGTAAAATCAAAAAAAATTATATAGTAAAAGCTCAAGGAATAGTAGCTGATAAAGGTATAAATTATATATCTTCAAATGTTAATGGTACAGTTGTTGAGATATTAAAAACTGAAGGAGCTTATGTTAAAGAAAATGAAACAATATTAATTATATCAAATGGTGATGAGAAAGTTCAGAGGAAAGAACAAGAGAAAATTTTAGAGAATAATAAAGAAAAGATTGATTTACTTAATAAATATAGAGAGTCTTTAGACAAGAAAGAAAACCTGTTAAAGGATGAAGGGGCAGAACAAGAATATTATGGGAAGATAGAATATTATCTTTCTAGTCTAAATATGGAAAAAAATAACAGTAAATATACGCAAGAAGATATTAATAAAAAAACTGAAAAAATTAAAGCTAAAACAGATGAAAAAACAAAAAATGATAGTACGCTTTCTAAATTAAAGGAAAATAAGGACTATTACGCAGAGCTAGTCACCTACTATGAAAACCTTAATTATGAAATATTAGATTTAGAAGAAGAAATTTCTAAACTTAAACAAGAAGAAAACTTGGACTTAGAATTGATCGAATTGAAAGAAAATATATTAAAAGATAAAAAACACGAATATAGAGAAAATTCTAAAGCTTTAGAAAATAAAAGTAAGGCTGAATCAGAATATGAAAATGCTAAATCAAAGATTGAAAGTTTAACGGGAGAAATAGAAGGGTTAAAAGAAGAGTTATATCAAATAAACAGACAAAAGGATACACCAGGTCAATCAGAACAGATATATTTCCAATTTGTTAATGAAATAGGGGCGGAAATAAAAACAATAGAAAAAACAAATGATGATATTCAACTGAATATATCAGTATTAGAAAAAAGGGATAATAATTACGAACTAAAATCTACAAAAGAAGGAAGAATTCATTATCTAAATCCCATAAAAGAAGGATTGAATGTTCAAATGAATCAGGCCCTGATAGAACTATCCACAGACTCTTCAGAAAACTACTATATAGATACATATATAGAAGTTACAGATATATCAAAGGTTAAAGAAAATCAAAATGTGGATGTGGCTATTTTGGGCATAAACACATACAAATATGGTACTTTGAATGGAGTAGTAAAAAACATTGAATCAAGTGCTATTAATATACAAGATTCAGAAGGTGGGAAAAATTTTTACAAAGCAAAAATAGAAATTAGTGAAAAAGAATTATCTAAAAATGGAGAGAACATAAAACTTTTACTCTCTATGCCAGTTGAGGCAAGAATAATATATGATAAGGAAACCTACCTAGAGTATCTATTAGAAAAACTTAGTTTTAAAGAGTAGATAAGCAAGGCATTGTAAATGATTATACTCTTATTTTATGAAAAATCATAAAGAATTATACCAACCAAAGAGGAAGATATGGAATTAGTATTACCAATATTTATAAGAATACATAGATTAAAAATCAAGGTAGTACGGAGATAGCGAGCAATAATTTGTGATAATATAGCCAATTAAGCTTTGGGAGATACTACTTGAAACTTAGCAAATTATTAATAAACAAGAAAAGGTAGAATTTTTGTAAAATTATAAAAGTGTAAAAAGTAAATACAAACAAATTTAAAAAAATAATGGAGAGAGAAAAACTTATCTCTCCACTTCCTTATTCATATAACTATCATAGTTATTTTGATACAATACAAGTTCAGAAAACTGTTCTTTATTAAGAGAATACTCTTTCATTAGGGTGTTCTTTTTTTCTTGTAAGACATCAAGTTTTTTAAGAATTTCTTTTGATTTAGGCATAGTTTTGTATTTCTTAGACAGAGAAGTAGCAGAGGTAGTATAGAGCTTTAATTCTGCTGAATATTCTCTTTCAAAGTACTTATCATCAGAATTTTCCTTAGCGTACTTGTAGTGACCTCTATACTTTCTAACCATTTCTATTTCTTCCATTGTGGTAGATAAGTTTTCCATTTCTTGCTCAATTTCTTTAATTTTACCGAGTAAATCCTGTCTTTCATCAGCTGTTTTTTCGACTAATAGATCTAACTCTTGTTTTGAATTAACACCTAGATTTCTAAGGGCAAGGACAGAATCAGCCATAGTTTTAAGATTGTGTTTTCTAGCCCAGTACTCATAGCCCTTATTAGCTTGAACCTTCTTATTGTTTTTCAAGTCTACAATGTTTCCAACTCTTTTCTTAACTGGATGGATGCTTAACTTTTTATTTTCTTCAATTCTTTCTTTTAATCGATCCTCTATATAATCTTCACCAATAGTCTTAGCTCTAGTAAATCTTTTCTTATCCTTATACCTAAAAGCTATGTGTTTACCATGTTTAATTTCATAGCCAAGATTAGTCATTTTCTCTAAAAATTCTTCCCAATCTCTCGACTGTTTTATCATACGGTCAATGTCAAATTGTAGCTTTGATTTCCAAGATTTCCCCTTATTAGCCATCTCATTTTCATACCAGGACTTCCCTCTAGTTTTATATTTTCTCTTATAAGATTCATAGTATTTATCAATGACAGAGAGTTTATTTTCCTTACATAACTCATCACTTTGAAATCTTATTTTATGGTAAGATTTCTTATTTGATTGATAGCATTTACCAGTAACAAAATTCACATTATTAAAAATGATGTGATTGTGGATATGATTTTTATCTACATGGGTTGCTAATACATATTCATATTCATTTCCTAAAATTTTCTCGCAAAGTTCCTGGCCAATTCGATGAGCAGTTTCAGCATCTGTTTCTCCAGGAAAGAAGGGTTGAATTAAATGTCTAGCTAAAACTGTTCCCCTTGTATCGAACGGTTCTCGTCTCGCTTCAAACTGTTTATGAGCAGATATGGGATTACAATTAAAAGATGAAACAAGAATTTTCTCATCTGTTTTCTTATCATCCGTAATGTAATCTATAGCATAAGATAGTGTTTTTTTAATCGGATGTATTTTTGTAATTGCCATATTAATCGCTCCTTTCTTTTGTTCTACCTAGGAGTAGGGAATGAATTTGCCACAACTCTTTAGAAAAATGATCAAGATCTTTTCTAAACGATTTTATATCCTCATGATAGATGACACCTGTCTGATTGGTGTGTTTTGCAATTTGATTAATGTTATTCGTTGCATTAGAAAAAAGCCAATCTAATCTAACAATCGGTTCTAAATCTACTACATAAATTTCTTTTACTAAAATACTTTTTCTAATAAACTGTCCCATAGAATTGCATTTAGACATTTCCATTTTCTTCTTAAAAAGAGCTAATTCTTCATCATCTAGCCAAATTTTTAGTTGGTTTTTTCTTCTTCTATTTTCCATTATTATCTTCCTTTCTTTTGAATTTCTGGGTCTTAGGGTCTCCCTAACAAGTTAAAATTGAATAAAAAAAGAAGCAGTCCTTATTGGTCTGCTTCATCAATTTTTCGTCAATGGGTACTCATTGACTGTGCTTGCTACTTAAAACAAATCAAGTAACAGGTATTAAGCCATGTTTTTTCTAACTATATTTTACCGCAGCTTTTTATAAATTTCTGTATAAAATAGAAATTTCTAAGCATAAACAACAAACATAAAAACAAAGTCTCTATAAAAAACAAACAGTAAATTGGCTTCTATTGAGATAAAATACAATTACTGTTTTCTATTTTAGAAAAAGCTCTAATTTTATCACATCATCAAAATCAATTTTCATCATTTTTTAATTGTATTTTACCGTATATTTTCATAAAAGTCTGCAGGTTTTGTGATGACGTATAGTATAAACATTTAAAAGATATTGACTAAAGAAAATTAACAAAAATCTTAAATTCAAAACGAAACGCAATATATATTTGACACAAAGCAATAAATACATTACATTATTTATAGGAGGTAACCACTATGAAAAATAATAAATTAAAAATAGCTAGAGCAGAATGTAATCTATCTCAAGAAGATCTAGCGAATATTGTAGGAGTTACTCGACAAACGATTGGATTAATCGAAAATAAAAATTATAATCCAACATTGAATTTATGTATTGCTATATGTAAAGCTACAAAGAAAACTTTGAACGATTTATTTTGGGAGGAAGATGAAGATGAAAAAAAAAGCTAACAATGAAATTTATCCGATAATTGATGAAAGACAAAGAAAATATATTGGTGAGCTATCGTCAATAATTGTAGTTGTAACAATCTTTTATTTACTTGTTGAAATTACATACAAGTATGTGAGAACAAAAGATATTTCAGCAACGAACTGGGAAATAATATTACTTTTATTGATTGGTATTATATATTTAATTGGGTTAAGATCTGATAAAGAATTGTTTTTACCTACTAGTTTTTCAGGTAAGAAACTAACTATTGGAAAATCAAAATAAGCTAAAATGCAAAGGGTAAAATCTTACTTAATTGAATCTCTAATTTTTAGTGTTGTAATTACAGGTGTCAGTTTATTTTTTACATTTTTAGAGGTAGAATATGTGTTGGAATTAATTGTTTATATAATTGAATTTTTTGGATTACTGCTAGTTTCTTTTATGTTAAATTATAGCTTAGGTGAGTATAAAATAAAAAATATAAAAAACATATTGATAATTTAGATAATTGAAAATTTCAATTATTTAGACAAAAAGCACTTCAAATAAGGGCTTTATGTCCAATAGGGTTGATGCTATCCAAGGAGATTAAGCCACTAACGGTTGCTTAGTCTCCTTTTCTTTTCTTCCTGACACATATAATCTTGTTATTAATCCTTTCAATAGGGCCATTGGTCAGTGTGTGATAACGAAAGGAATTCTTAATGTATTGTTTAAACTTAGTAACTATTCTTAAGACTCTCTTAAGCCTT
>NZ_JBNUPE010000020.1:0-23028 GCF_050409585.1 Facklamia sp. P9177 | reverse complement strand
CATAGGCTAACAAATAATCCTTAGAGTTTATTATTTGAACCTTTCCTTGATTGACAAGAAAGCTAACTCGATCACCAGGAGCAATTCCCATAAGATCCCTTACCGCCTTTGGAATCGTCACCTGTCCCTTAGCCATTACCTTTGCATTTTCAATAAAAATATCCATTAGACCCCTCCTACTTTTCCTACTTTTAATTATACTGAATATATGATGAAAAAACAAGAAGGTCTGATTGTTAATTAGCTTTCTTTTTTTCTTGTTTAACTATCTCTTTTACTATGGCTTCCAATACATCTACCACAATTGAATTACCAGCTTGCTTATATAAAATACTTGAAGTGCAGTTTTTTCTTCTTGGATGGGTCTTTTCAAGTATATCTATATCTTTATCATCAAAGCCCATTAGTCTTAAACATTCCCTTTCTGTTAAATACCTAAATTTTCCATCTCCTATATCAATAATTCCTGAATTAGGAACTCTAACTTGCTTGGTAGAAATGGTGTAGGCAAAATCTTTAATTACTTGTAGCCTTCCCTTAAAATTTTTATTTCGAGGTTTGTCAGATAAATAAGATAGAATTGAGGGTTGTCTAACTGTATATATGTCACTAACATCTTCTTCTAAAAATTCCTTTAAGGGTCTTGTCTTTCTTTTTCTTAAGTTCTTAAATGAAAAGTTATTTTCTTCAAGACAACTAATAACAAAAATTCTCTCTCTTTTTTGAGGAATACCAAAGTCCATAGCACTTAGAATTTCATATTTATTTTCATAACCTAATCTTTCCATCTCTTCTAGGTAATGAAAAAAGGAAGCTTTCATATTTTTATCGAGAACTCCCTTTACATTTTCCCATATAACCCACTTAGGTTTTATCTTCATTTCATCAATTACCCTAATAGTCTCAAATAAAAGACTAGATCTAGTCTTACTATCCTTTGCACCTCCTCTCTTTTCTCCTATCCTTGAAAAATCCTGGCAAGGACTACCATGCATTAATAGGTCAACCTCTATCTCTGGTGCTTTATAATCTCTAATATCCTTTACTTGATAATTTTCTGAGTAAAGGGCATTATAACTTTTTGCACAGTTTTTATCATTTTCTACATAGTCAAGCACTTCATAATCTAATTTAAGGTTAATCAGGGCTTTTCTTATTGCTCCTATACCTCCAAATAATTCTAAAACTCTTATTTTTTCTATTTCTATCACCTCCCCAAAGTAAAAAAGGAACAAGATTACTTGTCCCCTTAATCTTTAATCCTCTATTTTGTTTTTATATTTATTGATACTGTTTTTTATTTCTCCTTCAATCTCACTTAAAAACTCTTCTTTTGATAATTTCCCTTTAGCAATATCACTTAGTTTCATCTCCCAGTTAGCCGTTGTTTCAGCTGATTTAAATTCTTCACCTACAATGGCAACTAGGGATACCCCCTTATGGGTTGAAATAAGATTTTTCTTATCTCTTTCAATGAAGCCTTTATAAATCAAATTCTCAATAATCCCTGCTCTTGTGGCTGGTGTTCCAATTCCCTTTCTTTCAACTTCCACTTCTTTGTCTAGTGCCTTATTACCAGCAATTTCCATTGCTTTTAAAAGACTGTCCTCTGTATAGGCTTTTGGTGGTTGGGTATATTTTTCATTGATTAATCTTTCTTCTACCTCATAAATATCTCCTTTTTTAATGACTGGTAGGTTCTTTTCATTCTTTTTTTGCGATAAATCAAATTGCTTAAAACCTTCTTCAATAATCGTTTTTCCACTTGCTGTAAATTCCATACCATCATAGACATAAATAACCTTGGTCATACTTTCTACTAAAGACTTAGAGGCTGACATCAGTAACTTAGCTTCAATTAATCGATAAATTTTCTTTTCATCTTCCGAAAGCTTTTTAAAATCAAAGTCAAGTGTTGCTTCAGTCGGGATAATAGCATAGTGATCACTTACCTTTTTTGAATCGAAGATCGATAAGAAGTTCTTTTCATCAATTTCTAAATCACTTTTTAACATAAAGAGATATTTATCTACTTTTTCCTTCATATCAATGGTTAGATATCTACTGTCTGTTCTTGGATAAGAGATTAATTTTCTCTCATAAAGTTTTTGGGCTAAATCTAGTGTTTCTTTAGCAGAAAAGCCATAGATTTTATTAGCTTCTCTTTGAAGGGTGGTTAAGTCATATAATTTATCAGGCTTGGTTACTTTTTCCTTTATGATGACATCATCAATTTCTATCTGGTCATCAATTAAATTTCTTAACTGCTTGGCAATTTCTAAACCATCAATTCGTTGCGTACTTAAACTAAAGTCCTTAAGTTTAATTTCTACTGTATAATACTTTTCTTTTTTAAAGTGTTCAATCTCCTGATCCCTAGTAACAATCATATTTAGGGTTGGTGTTTGTACTCTTCCTACTGAATAGTTTTGCTTGTAAAGGCAAGAATAAAGGCGAGATAAATTCATCCCAACTAACCAGTCTGCCATGGCACGAGCCTTGGCTGATTCATACAAGTTCTCATACTTTTCTCCATATTCTAACTTGTAAAAGCCTTCTCTAATAGCCTGATCTTCCATGGAAGATATCCATAATCTTTCAATTTTCTTCTTACACTTTACATAGTCATAGACATATCGAAAGATAGCCTCTCCCTCTCGTCCAGCATCACAGGCATTGACAATAGTCGTAACATCACTTCTTGCCATTAATTTCTTTAAATTATTAAACTGCTTCTTTGTTCTAGGATTGATTTCATACATATATTCCGTGGGTAATATGGGTAAATCTTCAATCTTCCATTTAGCATATTTCTTATCATATTTATCAGGACTTGCTAGCCCCACTAAATGTCCTACACACCAGGAAACATAAAAGCCATTACCTGAGTAATATCCATTGTTTCTTTTATTAGCTCCAATTACCTTGGCAATAGTCAAGGCGACACTGGGTTTTTCTGCAATTACTAATCTCATTTTTTCCCTCCATAAATTAAAAAAGAGCGAAGAATTCCTCCTTCGCTCAAGATTTCTCCCAAATCATATATCATATTCGGGAAAGTTTTTTAGATTCTAGTATTTTATTTTTTCTTACAATAAATCTTCTGTATCAATCTCTTCTTCAGCTTCTATTAATTCATCATCTTCATCTTTTTCATCATCTGTTTCGGCTTCATCAAAATAATCTTCTTCATAGTCTTCTTCAAATCCCTCTAATTCACTGGCTTCTTTGCCCTTTATGACCTTAAAGTAATATCCTGCACCAATTACTCCACCAACTACTAGAAGAAGTAGGAAGTATGTTCCTGCTGAGGATTTTTTCTCTTCCTTAGCAGGTTCTTCCTCAACTTTTTCAACAACTTCTTCCTTAACAGGAATGTCTTCTTTTTCTTCTTCTTTCTTACTCTCTACCATATTTAAAAGATCATCTTCTGAAACCTCTGTAAGAAGCATAACATTTTCACTTTCTTCGTCATGGTTGATAATTAGGTGGAAGCTTTTTCCATTCTTAGTGGTAAAGGTCACAAATTGACGAGCGTCTGCTGAATAATCAAGTCCCTCAGAATCGCCACGATGAATTGGATAGTCATTATTAGCATTATCTACATTTTCCTCGACTGTTGCTCTTGCCTTAGACGGAGCACTTGCCACGCCTTTATTGGTATTGACCGTTTTGCCATCCGATGTTTCTACTGGATTAACTGGAGCTTTTGCTGTTGACTTGTTTGGATAGCGAACATCTTTTACTTCATTAGCCTTAGACTCATTAGAGCTATCATTTGTTCCACTAACTTCTGGTTTTTGATTAGAATCCTTTGAACTGGTAGTATGTTCATTGATTGGACTTGTCTTTGCTTGAGAAGAAGCTTGTAAAGGCGATGAAGATAAACTAGCTTTATTGTTAGAAATGTTTTTTAACTCATTAATCTTTCCTTCCATCTCTTTATTTAGAGAAGTTAATTGGCTATTTTCTTTGTTTTTTAATTCTTCATTTGTCTTTAAATTTAGCTTCTCCTTTAAGTCCTTAATCTCCTTGTCTAGATTACTGATAGTTTTATTTTGTATTTGGTTAACTTCCTCCTTGCTTTTAAGTGACTTTTCTAACTCCTCTAATTTCTTTTCTAAATCCTTAGATTTTGATTTTAGTTTTTCATCTTCCTTATCTCCCAAATCTTTAAGTTTCTTATTTAAGTCTTCTAATTTATTTTCTAAATCTTTTATCTTATTAACTAAGTCCTTATCTTTTTCCTTATTAAGCTGTTTAGTTTTCTCATCAAGTTCTTTTTTAAGTTTGTCTAACTTAGCCTTTAAGTCCTTAATTTCTTTTCCCTTTTCAAGGTCACTATCCTTAGTAGAAGCTAAATCCTTTTCTAGTATTTCAATCTTTTTCTTATACTCTTCACTAGTCTTTGTCATTTCTTCTAAGTCTTTCATTGTTATATCCGTTTGACTTGAAGCGTCTTTTTTATCTTCCTCGGTTTGAGTTTCTTGGTCTTTTTTAAGATAGGCAACTGTTCTTTCAATTAAATCTTTCCCATCGCCCTTGACCTCGTATAGTAAAAATCCATCCATAAATTCCATATCATCTGAAATCATTGGTAGGTCTCCCCCATCTAAGATAGCTCCAATCTCTGCCTGGATAACCTCTTCTTTATAAATACTTTTATCTTCAAATAGATATCTGATTTTTACATCTACTTTTGTTTGACTTGCCTGATCCTTACTTTCTTTAGGGTCTGTTTGGGTTGACTGATCCTTGCTATCTTTAGAATCTGTTTGTGTTCCTATATCTGTTGTTGCTTTGTCTACTGTCTGTGTTCCACCTGACCATTTATGTGGATTATAAATTGTAATTGTTCCATTATAGTGGTGTTCAGAACTTCTAAATGATAACTTCACCATTTCAATATCATCATTTGGAAAACTTATGCCCCCATCCTCTTCTACAATTAAGTCTTTATAATTTTGAATGCCCAGTTTGCCATTAAATCCTAGCTTCTCAATATAAAAAGGATTTTGTTTTGGACGAAATTCAGCCTTCTGATTCCCAATAATTCCTGCTCCTGTATTGTGAAATTTTATACCTTCCGGTGCAGTTATTTTTCTAAGAGAGTTACTATAAAATGCTCCTCCTTTTATATCTTTTACACTGGTAGGAATAACCAGCTCTTCTAAATTGTTTTCAAAAAACACGCCACCTTCTAATACTTGTAATTGATTAGGAATATTTAATTTTTTAAGTTTATTTCCCCTAAAGGCAGCTGGTCCAATTTTTCTGATACTGTTAGGCAAAGATAGCTCTTTTAAATTGTTGCTATAAAACGCCCAGTCACCAATTTCTTCTAAATTAAGTGGTAAATCAATCCTTTCTAAATCACAGTATGAAAATGCATTGCTATCTATTTTTCGAACTGATTGAGGGATAACTACCTCCTTTAGTTTTTTACCAGCAATCATATCTCTTGCTGTGTAAGAATCATTGCCAAAATATTCCTTCATAACATACTTATTACCAATAATCCTTGTCCCATCTAAAAATTCAATTCTTTTTGTCCTTTCTACTTTTTCAATTCCGCTTTGACTTAAACCTATTACATGACTATTATCCTCCATGTAATACATAAAGTCTTCCTTGTTCCAGGCTTCATTCTTAGCTAAAGCACCAATCGAGCTAGTAAGTGTTGATAGGGCAATAATTAGTGCCAAAAATCCTAATTTAAGTTTTTTACTCATTGTTTTCATTATTTCTATTCTCCTTTTTATCTTCCTTAATTTTTTTCATCAAATCTTCTAGTGTTATTTTGTTTTTTCTACAAATTGCTATAATTTCTTGATCTTCTAATTCCTCCTCTTCTAATAACAAAAGCCCTAACTCTTCTTGGAGTAGGGCTATCTTTTTATTGGTTTTACTTATTTTACTTCTAACTGTTTTTAGTCTTCGACTCATAAATCTTCCTCCTATCTTGGTCGACCAAATGCATAAAAGTGTTGTTTCCAATAATTTGAATTAATACTTGTATATTGGATCGGATCTCCTGCGTGAATCATCATGCCATTTCCAGCATAAATTCCTACATGAGAAATCGGTGAGCCACTATTATATGTCCCACTAAAGAAGATAATATCTCCAAGTTTAGCTTCTGATGGACTAATATGGGTACAATAATTGGAATAAATCATCTGTGCTGTTGTTCTAGGCATATTTTTAATCCCTGATTTTGTAAATGACCAACAGACAAAGGATGAACAGTCAAAGTTGTTCGGCCCATTTGCTCCAAAGACATATCTCTTTCCAATATGTTTTTCAGCCTCTGAGAATAACTGTCGAACACTTGCATCATCAAAGGCAAGTCCTGGATTGCCAAAGTTTGGATTGTTGATAATTTCAGACAAATCTCCTGAACTTGAACCAAAAAAGTCTCCCATATTACCCCCACTAGCTAGTAGGGCTTCATAGTGAACAATATTATCTGGATAGTCTGCTAGAATTTCTCTTACCACGCTATCCATTGAACGAGTCTTTAGGTTTGCAATAAAAATCTTATACTCATAAGGTTCTTGAACCCTTACTCGATACCTATTACCATTACTATCGATTCTTGTTTCATATTTTGTTCGATAGCGAATTTCTGTTTTTGTTTCATAACTAAGGTCATACATCTTTTCAAATAACTCTTTTAATATATCCTTAACTTCATCTACTGATTCAAAACCTCCATATCTAGAAGTAATGTAGGACAACAGTTCATGAGTATTATGATAGATTTCTCCGTCCTTATTAATGATGTATTCATCGTAACCAGGATGGGCTGATTCAATATTATCTAGCTTATCTTGTAGTTCTTGCTCCATAAAGGAAAAGTGTTGATTGACTTCTGTTAAGACATTAGGCTCTGAAAGATAGGATGTGGCAAGGGTAGAGCTTGCTGTATTCATAAAGCCTGACATGGTTGAACCACCAAAACTTATGATAAATGTTCCTAAGACAATGATTCCAACCAGACCTATTAAAATTGCCTTAGACTTTCTTACTACCATTTCTCTGGCATTTTTAAAAAGACCGAGCAAGTTTTCCTTTACTCGATCTCTGAATCTTGTTTTATGCTGTTTATTAATTTGTGCCTTCATCTGTCTTCTTTTTTGAAACTTCTTATAGGCACTTGCCTTTTTATACTTATCACTTGCCCTTGCCCTTTCAAGTTCTTCCCTAAAATCAAGCTTGGACTTTTTCTTTCTAATTATCTTATCTTGACCTTGTAGGTTATAAGCCTTTTTTGCCTTTCTCTTATTGAGATATTTTTGCTGTTTATGAATAAGCTTTGAACTAGCATCCGAAAGTTTTTCACCACTTTCAACCCCAGCATTTTCGTCACTTCCACTTGATAGATAATCTCTTGCAACTTCCTGACCTTTAGCAACTCCTAGAAGTAAGGCACTATTGGTCTTTTCTTTTTTAAGCTTTTTATTAAAATCTTTAGCTTGTTTGTTTTTCTTTTTTCTATCCTCAACGACTTTCTTACCCTTAGTTTGATCCTTCTTTGAATCTTTGCTTCTGGTATATTTTTCATCAGAATAGTTTTTTCTCTTATTATTTTTCTTTTGATAAAGCTTCTTTTTATGAGACTTATCTTTACCTAAGTCGTCTAAGTCAAAGGTTGATTTAAGATAGTCGCTATCTCTAAAGTCATGGTCATATCGGTCGATAATTCCGTCATTATCAAGGTCTTTTCCTAATGGGTCATAGACATCATCTGTTGACTTCTTATAGCTTTCTTCTAGTTTTTTCTTAGAACTTTTTACTTCTTCCTTTCTTCTAAAATCCTGACCAATTTTTCTTTGTTTAGCTTTTTTGGTTTGTAAAACCTCTTGATGATTTTTTTCTTCTTCTTCCACATCATAGGTGGATTCAAAGTAATCACTATCCTTAAAGTTATTGTCATATCGATCAATTATCCCATCATTATCTGTATCTTTTTCTAGTGGATCATAGACTTCTTTTAACTCATTTAACTGAGATACTCTATATTTTTGCCCCTGTCTTCTAAAAGCCTTTTTCTTATCCTTTTTATTAGAAAAAGGCTCTCTATCATTTGAACTTAAGCCTTTTCTAACTTCTTTTATTTCTTCTTGTCTTATTTGTTTATCGGACTTTGTTTTCTTATTATCAAAACTTTTATTTTTTCCTAATTCTTGTTTAGAAAAAGAGCCTTCATTTTTATAATCGGATAGAGATCTCTTCTCCTCCCTAATTTGTTCAAGCTCCGAATGCTCTCGATGTCTTCTTTCCTTTTTATTTTCAACGACATCTGAAGTAACTTGTCTTTTACTTGTTCTAATTTTTCTTTTATCTTGAAACCTCTCATTATCCTTAATAATTTTCCCCAGATAATCGTCTCCATGTTTAAGCTTTGATTCCTCATTTAGATTCTTTCCTTGTTCCCTACTTAATCTTAATTTTTCATCAAAACTCTTTTTCCTTTTCTTTTTCATCTACTTCACCTCTTCAGGCTTAGTGGTCATCTTTTCATAAAGAATCGTATCTTTAGGAAACTTATCAATAAAGGGAACAATGGTATTGCCAAAAAAGACTAGACCTTCTCCCGCATTAGAGTTGGTTACATATCTTAGTTGGGGAGAAGATATTTTAAGCTTAGAGGCTAGTATATCTCGATCCCCTGGTGCTTGATTAAGCATGAGAACAAAGTCTGTATTATCAAAAATATTTTCTATTTCCTTACTTCCCAATAAATCTTTAATGTTCTGAGTAATTCCTGTGGGTATCCCTCCCCATTTTCTAAATCGCTTCCAGATTTCAACAGAATACTGGGCTGTTTGTTCATCTTTTAAAAGCAAATGAAATTCATCAATGTAGTATCTAGTCGACTTACTTCCCCTATTTTGCGACACCTTATTCCAAACCTGGTCTTGTATAACAAGCATTCCTATTTTCTTTAATTGCGTTCCAAGTTCCTTAATATCGAAACAAAGTAACTGCTTATTTAAATCCACATTAGAGTGATTGTTAAAGACATTAAGTGAACCTGTCACATAGATTTCCATTTCTGTGGCAAGTTTTCTTCCAACCGTTTCTTCCTGGGTGCGAAGCATATCGTACAAGTCTTCTAAGATAGGCATATTTTCAGGCTTAGGATCTTCAAAATACTTCTCATAAATTTTAGGTAAACATCTATCTATTACCGATTTTTCAGCAGCCGTTAATCCAGATCCTCCAACAACAAGTTCTAACATGGACATAATAAAGTTTGCCTTATCCTTTAAGGGAGCATCTCCATCCCCATAGTTCATATTGATATCTAGAGGATTTAAATAGTCCTTAGACTTAGAACTAATTTTAATTACTTCTCCATTAAACTGTTTAACAAGACTTCCATATTCTCCCTCTGGATCACAGATAATGACATCATCATCTGTAACTAATATGGCATTTGCCATTTCACGCTTGGCTGAAAAAGACTTACCAGAACCTGGTGTCCCTAAAATCAAGCCATTTGGGTTTTTAAGAAGCTTTCTATCGGCCATTATCAAGTTATGACTTAGGGCATTTAAGCCATAGTAAAGGCTATTTGATGAATCAATAAATAATTCTTCTGTTGTAAAAGGCATAAAAACTGCCGTTGATGAACTGGTTAGTCCTCTATTAATTTCAATTTGGTTAACTCCTATTGGTAGGATAGAAACTAAACCTTGTTCCTGTTGATGATCTAAGCTTTTTACCTTACAGTTGTGTCTATTGGCAATAGAAGAAATTTGTGCCAAAGTGTTTTCTAACTTTTGAATAGTTCTAGCAAAGTTCATAAAGACTATGGTCACAATAAACATACGCTCATCACGACTTTGGAGGTCTTTTAGTAGGACTTTAACATCTTCTCCATAGGTGTTAATATCTGATGGAATGATATCCATGTCATAACCTGCACGAACTGCCTTTTTCTGTTCTTCAATTTTCATCTTATCAATATCGGTGTTTTTTCTCTTAACCATCTTAATGGCTTCTGATTGTTCAATGGATCTGATATGAAAGGAAATATTAATATTATCGTCAATATCTAAAAACTCCGCCAGCATTCGATCAGATAGTTCACTGGCAAGTATTTGAAAATGACTGGTTGCTCCGATGTATTTGCCAAACTTAAAATATTTGCTTGGTACAAAGTTAAATTCATCGGGAACAATAAAGGACTTACTGGTCTTTTTCTTAGTAATATCCTTATATGAAAAATCAAATGACTTATCAGGATTTAAAATGTCATGGATAACCTTTAGTCTTTCTTTTCCATTTAGACTTTCTGCCCTTACTCCCATACTTTTTAGGTTGGATAAGATATCAATTTCTATCCTTTCAAGCATGGCAACTGCTTGTTCTAGCTTATCAGCTTCAACGGTAAAGGTAATATACTTGGATTTTTTAAGTCCATTATTTCCCTTAGCTAGTTGATTTTTAAGCATTTGTCTAAATTCTTTTCTTACTTCATCATAGTCATCTCCCTTATCAGGAATTTTTATAGCATCTTCCATTTCTTCATTTCGGCCTAACTGGTTAATATATGAAAACTCAATCCCAATACTTGGGTCAAATGAATTTAGGAAGTTAGCAAACTGGTTAAAGATTAAATCTCGATCTTCTTCTAAAGCCAGTTGGTAGTTAATGTCTTCAAAAGAAATAGTTTTATTAAAATGTCTTTCATCTATCTGACAAACCCCATTTTTTAACATTCTTAGATAAGGTATGGTATCTTCTACGGTGTATCTTTTCTTCTCTTTCTTAAACAAAAAATCCAATACCCCTGTCTTACTTGGCATTGGACTTTGTTTTTGATTCTTTCTCTGACTTTTCAAATCCCTTTTTTGTTCTCTTAGGGCTTGCTTGTTTCTTTTTAGTGTTTTTTCTTGCATTTTTATTTTTCTGTTCATTTCTTAGAACCTCCTTTCTGACTCTTTTACCAGGCTGATAAAACTTGTGAAGGTAGATATATTTAAAATACTGTTCAAACCTTAAACCATCTTTTTCAAACATGGTCACAAAAAAGATCGGTAGAGTTGCAAGTATCATAGTAATTACTGCTATATCATTTGGTACAAATTTTCTAATGGATAAATAGACAGGAAAACCCACCAGCCCAGCCAAGGTAAAGCCAATTAATTGTCTTTTGGTTAAGTTAAAGGCAACTTTTGTTTTGACCTTATTTAAGTCTTTAGGTATTGGTACATAAGCCATAAGAATCCCCCATCTTATTTAATCTCCGCTAGTTCTTCCATGTGAGTATAGACACTAGCAAACTCATCAACTAATTCATCTAAACGATCTTCCATTCTTTTATTCTTCTCATGCTGATAAACCATAAGTGCTTCACTTGAATACTTTAGCTCTCTTATTTCATCTTCCAGTTTTTCTATCTGGTTTTTCTTTTTGATTTCATTCACTATCCAGCCAAGACCAGCTACTATTGCAGTTGCTAATAACATTATTTTTTTCTTTTTATTCATATATTTTCCTCCTAATGTGAATTCATAACACTTTTAGCAAGTGTTCCACTCTTTAACATCATCAAACCAAGTAATAGGGAGTAACCTAGTACCATAAAAATACTTTGATGAATATCTGTTATTTCTATTGTTTTAATTAATACGGCATAAATACCAAGGCATACCATTAAAAACAAACCTTGAAGTCCAATAGCAAACAAACCCTTAATATAGTTTGTCCCTATTTGTCCCCACTCTTTATTGCCCATAGTAGCAAAGGGTATAGCTGAAACCGATGAGTAAACATAGATTTCAAACATACGCCCATAAACGACAAGCATGATGACAAGAGAAACAATCTGAATGGCTATTTTAACCAACGAAGTTTCTACAAGAATCATTAGTAGCTCTCCTACATCTTTTTCATTTAACTGCTCAACCATTGCAACTATTTCATCAGGAGAAACAGTAGCAGAAGTATTAATTACTCCTGCTGCCTGACTCACTAGATGTTGGGCGACATCAAAGACTGCCATTGAAAATTGAAAGGCATGAGAGACAAGCCACACAGCTATCCACATTTTGATAATATATTTAAAGAACTCAAAGGTATCTGTGTCATGCATATTGTTCTTTTGCATCACCAGATTAATAAGTTCTATACATAAAACAGCTGTAATGATTAAACCCGCAATGGGAATGATAACCGAATCATTTATGCTTTTAATAAATGAAAATACCTCGCCGTTCCATCCCATTGGGGTTTGACCAATATCTGTAGCTAGTTCTCCCACTCTTGAATTGATGTCAATAAACATATCTTCAAGGTTTGTTTGGATACCTCCGATTAAAAGTTCTTTAAAAAATTCTGTTATCTTATCGAAAATTCCAAACATATATCATTCTCCTTACTTCAATACATTTGCCAGTAACGGAATTAGCTTCAATCCGATTAAGACAATCCCTCCTCCTGCCATAAGTTGTTTGATTCCTTGTGATTTTGCACCAGGGTTGTCATTACCATAACCTTCCATTAGGTTAATAACTCCCCAAGCTCCAAGTCCTGCTCCTACTGCCATAACTAATACCTTTAATACATCTACTGCTTGTGTAAAAAATTCCATTGATTATTCCTCCTCTTTTTTATCTTTCTTTTCTATTTTGTTATATGCTTTCACGACAAAATTCTTATAGGTCTTTCCTTGATGTTCTCTTGTCTTAAAGTAGCCAAAGACATGGATCAAGTCGCCTTTTTCAAAGCTTTTTGCTGTTTCAACCTTTTCTCCATAGGCAGAACAGTTGATATATTCTTTGTCCTTTCCATATTTCTTTACAAGGCTAAAATTTGCGACCTCTACTTCTTCTCCTTCTCTTTCAAAGCTTGTAAACTCAGGTTCTTTCACAAGATTTGCGTTAATATTAATCATTTCTCTTTCCATAAACTTCTTTCTTCTCCTTTTCTTGAAATAAAAAAAGCGACTGGATTTTTCTTTTCCAATCGCTTATGTGTCCTATTATATTTTTACCTTGCCTATCTAGTAGGGCTTCTTATCCTATTCATCTTTACCTCCTGATTTAAGGTACAAAAAAAGACAATAGATTTTTATTTCTATCATCTTATTCTTTAAAGTATTAAATTATACTTTCTACAAACTGAGACCTATTATATTTTTTTGATTGGATGCCTAATTACTGTCTTTAGCTTATTTGCCTCAACTTTTCTTGCATCACTTAAATAGATCTCATGATGCATTCGTTCGTCTGTTATATCTAAGGCATACCCTTCGCTGTCAATATATTCATGCATCATTGAAACAGTAGCTGGCTCACTGTCATAAGGTCCTATATGCATACACTGTACGCATAGTCCTTCATCATATGTCATGAATTCTACCTTTGAAAAATCTGTTTTCTTTTTCTTGGTAGCTTCAGAAACAGCCCAGTCAAAATCGGTTTTTTTAACAAAATCAGGTAGGCGTATAACTGAAATCCACTTAAAATTTTCCTTATGTGCATAGTCTACACCATTAATTCCATCCTGCCACCAAAATCCTTCAAGTGGCGGTACTACAAAGTCAAAATATCCGTCAATCTGGTGGGTCCCTTTTTTGCTCATTTTAATTGTATACGCTATACCATAGAGCAATCCTATTGATTGCTTGTACTCACCATCTTCTGAATTAGGATCTCCACTTCCTCTAACGGCTATATAATTCATGCTTGGTACTGTAACTATACTAGGTTTACTTTTTGGAACATAAAATTCCTTAAATTCTTTTTTATAGTCAAAAGCCATTGTATCATCTCCTCTATAAATTCTTATTTATATTAATTATATCATTAAACCTTTATTTTAAACTAAATTCTAATCACTTTTGTATTTGCCTTTAGCTTCGGCTTATCCTTTCTTCCCATGTATTTTTCAACATCAAAAGCATTTCTCTTGTCATAATCTTCTAACATCTTATAATTCTTGTGCTTTGTAATGTCATACTTGTCAGATAGAAACGGTCTAACGCCTCTTAATTGTAGTATACACTTGCTACCATCCATTACAGTTATCTCGTCCTGGCTCATTAAATCTTTGCCTGTCTTTTGATAGTTCAATCCAAAACTCTTTTGTGTTGACCTGTTTTCTGAAGTGTTATAAAGATCTATGGTTTCTTTACCTAAGCTCTCTGATAGTTCTTTAAGAGTTGTTTTTTCTTTTCCACCCAAGAAAATCATAGAATCACAGTTGCCAATAATGGTATCGGCGTGATCCTTATAAATTGCTTTTAGCTGAGATTGAGCTTGTAGGATAATACTTGCTGAAATTTCCCTTGAACGAATGGTGGCAATCAGCTTTTCAAATTTTGGAATAAGACCGATATTGGCAAACTCGTCTAATAAGAATCTAACATGAATAGGTAATCTTCCGCCATATATATCATCTGCCTTATCACATAGTAGGTTAAATAGCTGAGAATACATAATGGAAACGACAAAGTTAAAGGTATCATCTGTATCAGAAATTATTACAAAAAGTGCTGTCTTCTTGTCCCCAATGGTATCTAGGGCTAGGTCATCTTCTTTCATCAATTCTCTTAATTCCTTAATATCAAAAGGAGCTAGTCTTGCTCCACATGAAATTAGAATGGACTTAGCTGTCTTTCCAGCAGCTAACTTGTACTTTCTGTATTGTTTCACTGCAAAATGTGTAGGGTCTTTCCTTCCTAATGCTTCAAATAAGTGATCAATTGGATTCTTAAAGCTCTCATCATCTTCTCTAACTTCTGAAGCGTCAATCATATCTAGTAGGGTGGCAAAGTTCTTTTCTTCTCTTGGTGCTTCATAAAATATATACCCAATCAGGGCTGTATAATAGAGTTTTTCCGCTTTGACCCAAAAATCCTCACCTGCTTTTTCCCCTTCTCCCTTGGTATTAGCAATGATTACATGTACCAATTTGAGTATGTCTTTTTCACTTTTTAAATAGGCAAAGGGATTATATTTCATAGACTTTTTGAAGTTTATGGTATTTAGTACTTTAATATCATAACCATTTTTTTCTAACATCTTGCCACACTCTATTACAATCGTCCCTTTAGGATCAGTTACAACATAGGATGAGTGCATTTGCATAAGGTTAGGTTTTACATAAAATCTTGTTTTACCTGAACCAGAACCTCCCACAACCAGTACATTTTTGTTTCTAGCATATTTTGGATTCTTAGGTCTGGAGTTCATTGTTAGGCTTTCGGTTTGAGTAAGAATCACATTATTTTCAAATTTAGGGTCAATGTATGGCTGTATATCTTTTTTATCTCCCCATCTTGCAGATCCATACTCTCTCCCCTCTCTAAACTTCTTGGCATTTTTACCTTTTGAATAGACAATAAATTTAATTAGTCCACCAAATGCTATACCTATGATTAAATCTTTTGGATGAAGACTTGGGATATAGTTTATTTTTCCTATTTCAATAATGGCTTGAAAGATTCGGTCAATCACATCTCCTCCTATATATCCTCTTACATGGTGGGAGAATATATTTCCTAAATAGAAAAACCCTAGATAAGGAAGTAAATGAATTACAAACTTTTTAGGGTCATCTATTTTTATTAAATTTTTTATATCTTCTAAAATCGCCTTAATCACAATTTAAACCACCTCCTAATAGAATTAAAAAGTATTTCCTACCTTTGGGTGTTATCATAGTCTGTATTCCTAAGAGTGAATTATCCTCCCTGTACCATTCTTTAATTTCAAAATATCCCTTGTTTCTATGAGAATATGGTAAAAGTCTTCCCTTTTTATCTCGATAGATATATTTTTCTTTAATTAAAAAGTCAATGAAGACCTTTTGAGGTAGGTGGAGTTCTTTGGCTGTATTTCTAAAGTTAGTTAAAAGATTTTTATCGACTAACTTATCATAATAATTGGCTTTTGGTTCAAGTTCCTTAATTCTTTGAGTCTTTTCTGCAATCACATTGTTAGCTACCAATATGGCTTGAGCTAATAATTCCTCATTAGATAGATTCTCTTGTCCCTTTATATATCCACCATGTTTCCTAATGCTTGGAAGAACTTCTTTTGTCACCCAGTTCTTAAACTTCTTCGCTTGTGGAAGTTTTGAAGATAGGATGAGGGAATAGAGACCTGATTCATTAATAATTGGTGTTTTCTGCATTCTCCCGATGGAATCCTGAATTGGGATTTCATCTCTATCTTCTATATCAACATGATCTTGGACTGCTTTAGTTCCTCTAGCATAACCTAACATCTCTGCCACTTCTTTTCCAAAAAAGAAAAACTCACCGTCTTTTTCAATAACAGTGAGTTCTCCAAATTCCTGATTATTAAATTGTAAAATATTGCTCATAGGCTCTGCTCCTTCTGTTTATTCTTAACCTTATCCTTATCTATGGTATTTTTAATTTTCTCCTTGAATTGATTTATTTGCTTATTAATGGACTCTTTTCGATCATGTTTTTTCTCAGACTTTTCAACCGCCTTATTAAAGGCTAACTCCATCATTTTTAAATCTCTGGACTGGAAAAAGACTGTATGCTCTCCTGTCTTCTTATCCCTCATTACAGAGAACTTGACTCCATACTTATTTAATTCTTTTCTCAATTCCTTTAATTCTTGATCCTTGACTGGAATTTCTTCTAATTGCCCTTTCTTTGCCATATCTTTTAGCTTTATTTCATTGCCTTCTTTTTTGATATATTTTTCTAATCCACCGTGTTTCTTAGCTTCTTTAGATATCTTTTTTAACTGCCTTAGAATAGCTCTTGCCAATGATTTTAATGCCCTTACTTGAACACTAATTGTTCTGTTACTTACTTCTTCGTTAATCATCTCCCACCACCTCCATAAAGAAGTGTTTCTTTTACACTTTCTAGTTTTTCTTGTTGTATGTTTCTTCTAATATCTTTTCCCACCACCATAACTGGAATACACATTTCTAAGATTCTCGAATAAATTCTTTGGTATTCAATGTCATTTTCTCCATGAGTGATTGTTTCTAAAGCTAAGTTAGTAGTTATGATCGTTGGCTTTTGTTTCAAATACCTAGAGTTAATAATGTTATAGACCTGTTCTTTGGCATAGGAGGTATCTCTTTCAATACCTAAATCATCTAAAATTAGAAGGGGAACATTGGCTAATTTCCCAATATATTCATTCTTATCTAATTGGAAGCCCCCGATTTGAATATCGTTAATAATTTCAGCGAAGTTTTTGATTAAAACTCTTATTCTTTCTTCTTCGATTAGATGGTTTGCAATGGCACTGGCTAGATAAGATTTACCACTTCCCACACTTCCATAAAAGAGTAAGCCGATGTTTTCCTTTTTCATCTGACTAAATTCTTTAGCAAAGTTCTTGGCGATAATATATGGTTGGGTGGGACTTCCTCTAAAATTATCAAAGGTATACTCCCATTGAACTGGCGATTTAAAACAAGCTCTCTTTAGTCTGTTAATTTCTTCTTGCTTTAGTCTTTCTTCTCGTGCTTTCTTTTCTTCTCTTTTACAATGGCACTCTCTAGGAAATATTTTTGAATGAAGAAACTTGATTGGATTTATATCTAATCTCTCATGACATTTTTTACAATAAACCATGCCGTCCTTTATATATTCTTCCTTTTCGTTAAAGGGATAGCTGGGTTCTTTTAATTCTAATTCTTTTTTCATAGATGAACTCCTTTCTCATAGTCTGTTTTTCTTACTAGTGATTTTTCTTTTTTATTGCCTTGATCTTGATAGAACCAAGAAAGAATGGTTGCCTTATGGTCTTTATAACTCCTACCAGTGCTTTTCATATAGGCTGATAATCTTTCAATATAGTTGTCTAACTGATAGGGGATTTCTTCTCTTAACGCCTGAATCTCTGTATCTCTTAAATAAACATTTTGAAATCTACCTAAAGCCTGGGTCTCCCCCCTCTTATTCTTATTACTAATATCAGTCTTAATATAATTAGTATTACTTCCTTGTAGTTTTTTCACTTCTTGAAGTGAACTTTCTTCATTTCTGAAATGTAAATTCTTCACTTCTGAAGTGTAGTTTTTACACTCGGCATTTACTGCCGTCATAAAATCTTTCACATAGATTAAATTAGGCTTGCCTAGTCCTTGTCTTTTTCGTTCGATTAATCCTATCTTTTCTAACTCATCTAATACCTTAACTGAGGTCTTATTGGACTTGTTTAACACTTCCATCACCTGATCAATAGTAAAGATGATATAGACTCTTTTTTCCTCATCTAGCCAGTTATTTTTTGCAGATAAGCTGGTTCGTTCTAATAAACAGGAATAAAGTATTTTGGAGTCAGAGGACAAGTTCTTAAAGATGTCCCCACTAATTAAAATCTTAGGTAGCATATAAAAGCTATATCGATCCCCATCTCGATTATAAAAGTAATCAAATTCCATCAAGCACCTCCTTTCTTGCATAAAAAAAGACGATAGAGTTTTTATTTTCTATCGTCTAGTATGATGTTTATTAAATTTTATTGGTTTTATACGCTAGAATTATTTACCATTTAATTGAACTTGAGTATTAGCAAGTAAATCTCCCAAATGTCTTTTGTCTTGTCTTAGAAGAGCCATTAACAACAATAGTAGTCCACATGTCATACTTACAATAGACAGCATAATTGATAAGGTATCAAAGTTTGTATATATGCCATGAATTGTAGAAATATGTCCTAACTGCCAGGGTAAAAATTTTATGCCATTTCTTATTAGGCTGGCTTTAATAGATTTTTCCTTATAAACAAGGGTTAAACCAACTTTTCTTTTTCCGAAACTTCCATCTTTTGAATAGTCTAAATAGGAAAAAATCAGAATGATGGGAATTACTGATGTCAGGATTGAAATGAGTTGAGCTTGTAATTCATTCATTTCAGGTATCCCTTTAAAGAAAAATATATAGACTGACATAGCTATCCCAAATAAAAGCACCAGATACAAAAGAATAACCAGATAATCAAAAAATAATTCCTTCACTCTTTTTCTTATTGGTATTGTATTATTTTTATTGATTATCATAATTTTTATCCTCTCATATCCCCATAATATCAAATTCATTACCCATTAACCTTTTATATTGCCTTTATACCCTCTTTCAATAGAACTATTGGCACAATTACCAAAGCTCCAATTAATGGTAGCCCGTAAGGACTAAACAGGTAGGTTAAAAAGATTCCTTGTATTCCTGTTCTTGTATCTCCTTGTATAAATGCCCAAACTGTTCCTATTAGGACAAGTAGCATTACAAGATACAAAACTCCTGTACCAATTTCTAAAAGCATAGTTAAAAACAATTCGAGTAATGTCAAAATGATTTGAACAGGAAGTAGAATAATCCTGAATAATATTCTTATTATTTTCATCTTAACACCTCATTTCAAATTTATACTTTCTTCTATCTTCTCTCACACTATCCTCCAACACTGATGTGTTCCTTAGAAAAATCTTTCTAAAAAAATCGTTCTAAGCAACACACCAATGTTTTTTTATTTTTGATAGAGCCTTTGAAACCCTTATATCATCGTATCTATTTGCCGTTGTCACAATTATAACATGAGACCCACTGGTTGGTTCATCTAACAGCAATATTTTAGGTTTAAACAGCATCGCTCGCGCAATCGCAACACGTTGCTTTTGCCCACCACTTAATTCTGCTACGCGCTGGTCAGCGAATTCTAGAATATCTAATTTTATTAACACATCTGTTATAGCCGCATCATCAAAATCGCCTGCATTTTTTAAATTATCAAGAACACTCGAACCCTCCGTGAGTTTATAATCTTGAAAAACCAGCTGTAAATCCCTATTTCTTATGGTTTGCCAGTCTTTTTGCTTTAATTCTCGGACATTTCGTTCAAATAAATAATAGTCGCCCTCATAATCAAAATCTATGCCAAAAATAATATTTAAAAGCGTTGTCTTGCCTGAACCACTCGCACCAATGACCGTATAAATCAATCCGGATTGTTCTATGTTAAAGTCTAATTGATGAAAAATTTCTCTCTTTCCATATTTTTTATTGATATTACTAAGTTTTATCATAGCATCCCCCTTAAAGACCACTATAACTATAAAACAGACTAAGTTTTCTATTTAGACAAGCTAATAAATCATATTAATGTTTTAGCTATTAAACCAAGGGTCATGGACTGGACTAGAAGTGATAACTTCTCCATATCTATCCAATGCCGGTTGTCCCCAACATACGTGAACATCACTCTTATTTTTTCCTATGCGAACCGTCTTGGTACCAATAATATCACCATTTGCCCGCATTACTCTTAGAGTAAAGGTCGTTACACTTGAACGGTTTACAGAACCTGTTTCAGAAACACCATTTGCATCCCACTGAATAACCGATTTCCAATGACCAGAGGCTGCAAGTACTGGAACTGCTGTTCCAATAATGCAAGAAAAAACAGCGGCACTCATAAGGGCAGTTATAATTCTTTTCTCCATAATCATTTTCTCCTAAAAAATGATGAGATAGTTAAGAAAACTTAGTCCGTCCTCATCTATATCGTAGTATTTTGCCCTCAGTCAAGCGTTTACATTTTTTAAACTATCGCCGAACAAAACCAAATTACAAAATTTATTATCAATTCAATGAATTTTCTTTGTTTTTTTGGACATTATAGTCTGGGGAATTTATTAATCTAGTAAGATTCTCTAAATCTCGTACTTGGTACTCATACTCATTAATAAATTTATTTAATCGTTTCTGAGTAACTTCAATATTTTTCTGCACCTGCTTCAGCTTAACACTTGCTATCAAATTCATCTTCGCATAATCATATCTTGCCAATCGTCTGCTCTCAGGGTATGAGTTATTGAGATTGAATAGGACTCAGTAACCTTGCTGAGATGAGCGACCTTATCCTGCAAATCCATGATGATCAAATCTAGTTGAGCGATACCCTTGATTAACTCGTCTTTAACTTCCTGATAAGACTGGTTAAAGTTAAATCTCCTTGTAATTCCACCATTATTCTTCTTAGAGCGGTACCAGCTTGAGAGGATTTAATACCCGCATTAGCCATCAAGCCAATCGCCAAAGCCGTATCATCTATGGTATCGGTTACAATATCTGAAGTCAGTGCTAAATCTTCGCCAGATGCAGTAGCTAAGTTCATGATCCCGTCAATACCACTAATCATGTCTTTAGTTTCCCATTAAAGCACTCTCTAAATAATAGTTAGGCTGTTTTCCTTTCTAATGTTTTTGTTATTAAGATTTTCATAGTCATTACATTCACTCATAACGATTTCAAAAAGGGTAACTATATATTTCTTTGACCCTATCGAAAAGAAAACGATAATCATCCCTTTCACTTCATAAAACTTTATCTATAACTTACTAAACTAAGTCTAAAAAATCATAGACATGATCTGGCAATAAGATTGCACCCTCTCTTTTATTATATAGATCTTGCAATTCTTGATTTACATTCTCTTTGTTAAAGTCTTGTCCAATACTTGGATTCCATTCGCATAACCTTTTAAATTCTTTGCTATCGGGTGTTTTTGATAACTCACGAAGATTCTCTAGTCCTCCAACACCACCACAATCTTCGGGAATATTCTCACCTTTAGAAGCAACCACCTGAGGAAAAATGCCCCCATTAGCTACATCTTCTTTCATCAAAGTAATCTTAAATTCCCAATTATCTCCAAAATCATAGGTATAATTGATTGAACTATATTCGTATAAATATGGGAGAACAAGTGTTTTTTCAGCGTCTTTTTTTATAAGGTTAGCTATTGCATCACTAAAATCATAATCACGGCTAATCTCTAAATCAATCTCTAATTGAGTACCATATTTTTGGAAACTAAATAAATGTCTATCTTCTAAACCAAAAGCACATTGAATAAAGCAATGTAACTCAAAAAAGGTCGTCCTATCTGGCACAATCATATTTCTCCAAATAGCAGGATTCTTAATCCCTACCAACTGTACTTTTAACTGAATCATCATCATCTCTCCCTTTCTTTTACTAAGTCTTTTTAAACTGTAGTTAAAATCCTGCAATTACATAGTTACTTATTTCATAGTGCATTATTATAAGATTAACTACCTTTACTAAAGAAAACGTTCTAGTGAGTCTGCTAATCTATGAAGTATCGACACAAATTTAAAAAGAAAGACTCATTTTTATGGATGTAACAAAGCGGTTCTTATAATCCAGATGTTTAATCTGCTTTCAAACCAATTATACTACAAATTCAGTCCTTTGAATATGCTCGACCTATTAAAACGGCTTTAAACACCTTTATCCGCTATAAAACTATGTCGCTAATGCTATTGAACTACCTTACTCCAACGCCAAACTGGAAGCAACTAACAAACTCATCAAAGATATTAAGCGAAATGCCTTTGGCTATAAAAACGACTCCCATTTCAAAAAAGAATTCTTTTAATATCAAAATTATATGTGTCAGGAAGAAATCGAGTAGGAGGCTAACCATTAGTTGACTAGCCGACTTCTCATACCCCCGTACCTACGGTTCCGTATACGGCGGTTCCCTAGTTTACACACTCTTTAGTATAATAGCCGAGCATTGACAGGTAGCCTGGCTTGGCTATTTCTTCTTTGGTTAGCACTGAGTTTAGCATTAGTGCAGCTCGCCACGTGGCTTTTCTGCAATTCGCCATTTCATGCACTTTCCAAAGCGGTATCCCAAATTTCTTTATCCTCTTGTATCTTGTTCTGACTTTCTTCCACTGTTTCCAGTATATTTGCCTTACTCTTCTCCTAAGCCATTCATCCATACGTTCCAGCATGGATTTCATATCCGCCATTGAGAAATAATTTATCCATCCTGCGATAAACTTGTTCAGTTTGGATTTCCTTACTGCATTTGACCCTCCATTACTTCTAGATGTTAGCCTTTTCAGTTCACTTTTCATCTTATCTATTGACTTCTGATGAACTCTAACCCTACATTTTCCTTTTGTAATATAGAAGCTATAGCCTAGATACTTAACTTTCGTTATATGTGCTACCTTGCTTTTATTTCGATT